>JBKPMF010000079.1:0-4675 GCA_046732015.1 Actinomycetota bacterium | reverse complement strand
CACCTGGACCGCCGCGGCAGCCGCGATGAGTGCCGGCGAACCCGTCGGCACCACCGACCAGGGAGCGAGGCTCGCGCCACCCGAGGACACGGGCGAGGCGGTGGGTCTGCCCGCCGCTGCGCTCACCGTCACGTTCGGGATGGGACCGTCGCTGTTCACGGGCGAGCTGGGGCGGCGGCTCCGGCTCCAGGACCGCCGGCCGGGATCGTTGATCGATCTGCCCCCGTTCCCGGGGGACGTCCTCGATCCGCGCCGCAGCGACGGCGACCTCGGCATCCAGGTGTGCGCCGAGGACCCGCAGGTCGTGATCCACGCGGTGCGGAACCTGGTGCGGATCGGACGCGGCACCGTGCTCGCACGATGGATCCAACAGGGCTTCATCCCGGCGACGCACGACGAAACGCCGCGCAACCTCATGGGGTTCAAGGACGGGACGAACAACCCCGACATCGCGAGCGACACCGCGATGGACGCCGCCGTGTGGGTGCCGCAGGAGGAACGCCAGGCGTGGATGCTCGGCGGGACCTATCTCGTGTTCCGTCGCATCAGGATCCTCGTCGAATCCTGGGATCGGACGATCCTGGACGAGCAGGAACGTACGATCGGCCGGCACAAGGGCAACGGCGCGCCGATGGGCGCGGCCGCGGAGTTCGACCCGCTGCCGCTCGGGGCGAAGGACGCCGACGGCGAGCCGATGATCCCCATCGATGCCCACGTGCGGCTCGCAGCGCCCGAGATGAATCGCGGTGCCACCATGCTGCGGCGCGGGTACTCCTTCGCCGACGGTCTCGACGCGGTCACCGGCGAGATCGACGCCGGGTTGTTGTTCCTCGCCTTCCAGCAACACCCCGAGACCCAGTTCGTCCGTGTGCAGAACGCCCTGGCCGGGGTCGACGCGCTGAACGAGTACATCAAGCACATCGGGAGCGCGATCTTCGCTGTCCCGGGAGGGATCGCCCCGGGCGCGTCGGTGGGCGACGCGCTGTTCGCCTGAGGATCAGTGCCCGGTTGACGGTGGTCGCGACGTGACGGCTACCATGCCTCGATGCCCACCTACGCTGCGCTGCTTCGTGGGATCAACGTCGGCGGCAAGAGCCTGATCCGCATGGCCGAGCTCAGGGCGTGCTTCGAGGACGGCGGGTTCGACGACGTCGCCACCTACATCGCGAGCGGCAATGTCGTGTTCGGCTCCACGGAACGCGGTGCGGCCGCGCTCACCGGACGTATCGAGCGGATGCTGACCGACCGGTTCGAGCTGGAGGTGGCGGTCGTGCTGCGCACGCGCGCGCAGATGCGATCGGTGGTCCAGAACGCCCCGAGTGGCTTCGGCGCCGACCCGAGCCGCTACCGATCCGACGTGATCTTCCTCAAGGCGCCGCTGACGCCAGCGAAGGCGATGGAGGTCGTTCGCACCCGCGACGGCGTGGATCAGGCGTGGCGGGGCCGCGGGGTCCTGTACTTCTCGCGGCTCACCAGCCGGGCGACACAGAGCCGCATGAGCGCGATCGTCGGCACCCCCGCCTACCGGCTGATGACGATCCGGAGCTGGAAGACCACGACGGCCATCGTGCAGCTGCTCGACTGAGACGGCGGCGTCAGCAGACCGTCAGCGACCGGCGCCCTTGCGTCCGCGCTTGCCGGCGTCCTTCAAGACCTCACGGACGGCGTTGCGACCGTTCGCGCCGGTGACACCGCCGCCGGGATGGGTGCCCGCGCCGCACAGGTACAGGCCGCCGATCGGCGTGCGGTAGTCGGCCCACCCGCGCACGGGCCGCAGGAACAACAACTGGTCGGGCGACATGTCGCCGTGGAGGGCGTGGCCACCGGTGAGGCCCATGAGCCGTTCCATGTCGAGTGGCGTCACCACCTGCCGGTGTTCGATCAGGTCGGGGAGCTTGGGGAAGTGCTCGGACATCTGGGCGATCGCGCGATCGGCCCGCGCCTCCTTGATGTCGTCCCACCGCTCGTCGCGCAGGTCGTAGGGCTGGGAGTTCACGTCGATCGTCATGATGTGCTTGCCCTCGGGTGCGAGCGAGGGGTCGTGCACCGTGGGAAAGCACACCTCGATGTGGGCGGGGTCGGCCGGGATCCCCTGCACGGCCTGCGCCTGCTGGAAGTCCATGTCGGCGATGAACGGGTTCATCTCCATGATCCCGGTGTGGTACGGCTGCACGCCCCCCTCGGGGAGGCCACGCACGTACGGGAGTTCGCTCACGGCGAGGTTGATCTTGATGCTGGTGCCCATGCATCGGTAGGACTCGATCCGGGCGAGGAACTCGGCTGGCAGATCGGCGCGTTCGCACAGCGACAGGAACGTGCGCTTGGGGTCGGCGTTCGACAGCACGCGGGCCGCCTGGAGTTCCTCGCCGTCCCCGAGCCGTACGCCCACCGCGCGGCCACCGCGGGTGAGGATCCGATCGACCTCGGCGTCGCACCGGATCTCGCACCCCACCTCGCGAGCGGCATCGGCCATCGTCGCCGTGAGCACGCCCATGCCGCCCCGCACGAACCCCCACTGGCGGACGCCGCCGTCGGCCTCCTCGCTCGCGTGATCGTGCAGCAGCACGAACGCGGTGCCCGGGGTGGACGGACCGGCGACGCTGTCGTTGATCGCATGCCAGCCCATCGCGGCCTTCACGTGATCGTCGGTGAAGCGCTCGGACAGGAGTTGGTTCGCCGAGGTCGAGAACAGGAAGGCAAGGTCGGTGAGGTGCTTGCGCTGCGAGAACCCGATCCGCCCCCACTTCGCGAGTTCCAACAGATCGTGCAGGGATCGGATCCTCGGGTCGGGCGCCGTCCAGTTGAAGGCCGGCAGCACGCCCTGGACCAGTTCGGAGAGGTGGTCCTCGAACGCCGGGAGGGCCCGCGCGTCGGCCGCCGAGAATCGCTTCGTCTCCTCGATGTTGGCCGCCATGTCGTCGCCCAGGTAGTAATGGGCGCCGTCGGGATAGAGGTTGAGGGTGGGCCCCGCGGCATCGACGTGGATGCCGCGGCGCTCGAGCTGCATGTCCTGCCAGATCGACTCGCGCAGCATCGAGAGCACGTACGCGCCGGTGGAGGCGCGGAACCCGGGCGCGAACTCCTCGGTGTTGCAGGCGCCGCCCACGAAGGACCGGCGTTCCAGCACCACGGTCTTCATCCCGGCCCGGGCGAGGTAGTAGCCGGCGACCAGGCCGTTATGGCCCCCGCCGACGATGACGGCGTCGTACGAACGGTCGCTCACGCGGCGGACTCTAGGGGGGGAGATTGTTGACTGTCAACCATCCGACGACCGCCCTGGCGACTCACCCCTTGACGACCTCGCCGCCCTTCATCACGAAGGCGACGTCCTGGAGCGCGGCGACGTCCTCCAGCGGATCCGCCTCGACCGCGATCAGGTCGGCATAGCGCCCGGGGGCGACCGCCCCCACCTCGTCCCACTCCAAGAGCTCGGCACACCGGATCGTCCCCGCTTGGATGGCCTCCATCGGCGTCTGACCGTGCTCCACGTGTTTGACGAACTGCCGGGCGTTCAACCCGTGGGGATACACACCGCTGTCGGTGCCGTAGGCGATCTTCACGCCGGCCTTCACGCACTTGCGGAACCCGTCGCGCTGGGCCTGGGTGGTCTCCTCGTTCTTGCGGAGGACTTCGTCGGAGTACCCCATGCGGGGTCCCTCCTGGCCGATCCAGTCGCCGTCGTAGATGTCGGCCACCAGGTAGGTCCCCGCTTCGGCCATCATCTCGATCGACTCGTCGTCCATCAGCGATCCGTGCTCGATCGATCGCACACCCGCGCGCACCGCGCGCTTGATCCCCTCGGCGCCATGCGCATGGGCCGCCACGAACGTCCCCGACAGCGCGGTTTCCTCGACGGCCGCCCGCAGTTCGTCCTCGGTGAACTCCGGCGCACCGGGGTTCGTGCCGCTGGTCAGCACCGCCCCGGTGGCGATGATCTTGATGAAGTCCGCGCCGTATCGAAGGATGTTCCGCACGTTCGAGCGCATCTGGTCGACCCCCGACGTCACGCCGAACCGTAGTTCGCGTGGGATCACCGAGTCGACGTCGACCGCGAGCCCGGTGAGGTCGCCACCGCCGCCCGGACACGTCACGTACGCGCCGGCGCAGCGCATCCGCGGACCGAGCACGTCACCCGCCTCGATCGCATCACGCAGCGCCACGTCGACGAACGCTCGGAACGTCCCGATGTCCCGGACCGTCGTGAAGCCCGCCATGATCGTGCTGCGCGCGTTGCGCACGCCGCCGAATGCGTCCTGCGCTCCGGAGCGCATCACAAGCGAGGCATAGCCCTGGCCGTCCTCCTCCAACCCGACCAGGTGCGCATGCATGTCCATCAGCCCGGGCAGCACCGTGGCGTTCGACAGGTCGATCACGCGCGCGCCCTCGGGCGCCGATCCATCGTCCTCACCGACGGACTCGACCCGGCCGTCGCGCACGAGCACCGCCTGGCGCGCTCTCACCTCGCCCGAGAGCACGTCGATGAAGCGTCCGGCACGGATCAGCACGGGTTCGTCGGCAGCCATGGCGCGGAGCATAACTTCATCGGCCGAATGGCTGACCGGAGTATGGACCTTCGGTCGATGCGCCGTAGGGCCGCCCCGGCCGATACCCGAAACATGGTATCCCTGCGTACCGAGCCCACGATCTGGCACAAAGGCGCCGCCCTGGCGGCGAT
>JBKPMF010000078.1:0-13985 GCA_046732015.1 Actinomycetota bacterium | reverse complement strand
ACGTGGGGCTGGTGGGGTTGCCGAACGCCGGCAAGTCCACGTTGCTGGCCCGTCTCACCGCCGCCAAGCCCAAGATCGCCAACTATCCGTTCACCACGCTGACGCCGAACCTCGGCGTGGCGGGCGAGGACACGGACCGGTTCGTGGTGGCCGATATCCCGGGACTGGTGGAGGGCGCCAGCGAGGGCAAGGGGCTGGGGCACCGGTTCCTGCGGCACATCGTGCGGTGCCGGGCGCTGGTCCTGGTGGTCGATCTGGCGGCCGAGGACCCCGTCACCGACCTGGCGACCTTGATCGCCGAGCTCGAGGCCTACGACCCCGAGCTGGCGCGGCGTCCGTCGATCGTGGTCGGCACGAAGACCGATCTGATCGATGACGCCGCCTCGGCGATCGCGGCGCTGGGTCCTGAGGCGATCCCGGTGTCGGCGATGACCGGCGACGGCATCGATGAGCTGCTCGACCGCGTCGGCCTGCTGGCCGAGGAGGGCGAGGCCGCCGAGCCCGAACGCTCGCCCTACGTCGTGCTACGCCCCGGCAAGCCCCGGTTCACCGTGAGCCGTGAGGACAGCGGCCGGTGGCGCGTGCAGGGTCGCAGCGTCGAACAGTGGGTGTTGGCAACCGACCTCGACGATGACCAGGATGTCGAGCGGCTGCAGCAACGCATGGCGAAGGAAGGCGTCGAACGCAAGCTGGTCTCGTTGGGCGCTCGGCACGGCGACGAGGTCGCCATCTTGGATCGGGTCTTCGAGTTCCTGCCGGACGTCGACCCGGAAGCGGTAGAGGAGGGGGACGCGTAGATGGATCTGGAAGACCTCTTGGCGGCCGACGAGTCGGGGTGGAAGGAACTGGTCGAGCTGTTCGCGCAGATCCCTGCCGACCGGTTCGAAGAGCCCACCGTGACCCCCGAGGGGTGGTCGCCCAAGGACGTGATGTTCCACGTCGCTGCGTGGATGGCTGACGCCGGCCTGCAACTCGAGCGCATGCGGGCCGGCACGTTCGACCCCGCCGAGGAGACGACCGCCTCCATCCAGGAGCGCAACGGCCAGCTGTTCGAGTCGTCCAAGGCGATGGAGCCGAGCGACGTGCGGATCGAGTTCTTCTCGGCGCATCAACGGATGTGCGAGGAGCTGGGCGAGATGCCCGAACTGACGCCGGAAGCGGTCGAGTGGTTCGAAGAATCCGGGCCGCTGCACTACGCCCAGCACATCAAGGATCTCCGCGGGTGGCTGGGTGACGCTGCCTCGTAGGATGGGCGCCGTGGGGACGCGCCTGGGGATCATGGGTGGCACGTTCGACCCCATCCACTACGGACACCTCGTCACCGCCGAGGAGGCGCTGCACCAGTTCGAGTTGGATGGGGTCGTCTTCGTGCCCACGGGGCAACCGTGGATGAAGGAACACGAGGTGGTCTCGGGCGCCGAGGACCGCTACCTGATGACGGTGATCGCCACTGCGTCCAACCCGTTGTTCCGCGTGTCGCGGATGGAGGTGGACCGCGACGGTCCCACCTACACGGTCGATACCCTGCGGGGCATGAAGGCCGAACTTGGGGAGGACACCGACCTGTTCTTCGTGACCGGCGCCGACGCCATCCTGGAGATCTTCCAGTGGAAGCATCGTGAGGAGCTGTTCGATCTGGCGCACTTCATCGCGGCGACGCGCCCCGGTTACGACATCGAGGCGTTCGGCGCGCACCGGCCCTCGAGCGTTCCGGACATCACCGTGATGAACATCCCCGCGCTGGCGATCTCCTCGACCGACGTGCGGACCCGCGTGCACGCGCAGAGCCCGATCCGCTACCTGGTGCCTGAAGGCGTGAAGAGCTACATCGAGAAGGCGGGCCTGTACCGATGAGCAGCGAGGGGGCTCCCGTTCGTCCGTCCCGTGCGGACCGACAGGCCGAGCGCCGCCGGCGCAACATCCTGGCCGGCGTCGCGATCGTCGTCGTGCTGGCACTCGTGGCCTTCATCGTGGTCCGCAACGGCGGAGACGATGCGCCGGAGGCGGGTTCGAACGACGGTGCGTCCACCGCCCCTGGAGGGGAGGAGACGATGGCCCTCCAGGTGTCGGGGACGACGGCGCCGATGATGGCGGTGGTCGGCAAGGGCAGCGAACCCGTCGCCATGCCGTACCCGCAACAGCTCACCGTGGTCATGCCGGGCCGAGGAGAAACCACGGCCCCCGACGTCGCCGGACTGCCCGCGACCTCGATGCGCATCGCGCTCGCGAACATGTCGGGCATCTGGCTCGCGCATTACGCCGTCGTGACCGTGAACGGCCTCGCGGACGCGATCGATCGTCAGGGCGGCCTGCCCGTGACGCTCACCGCGGCCTACCCCACGAAGGCCGGCCCGATCGGACCAGGCTCGGTGACGCTGACCGGCGCCCAGACCAAGGCGTTCCTCACGGGTACCACGGACGACGCCGGCACCCGGTGGGAACTCGTGCTGAAGGCGTTGCTCGCGGACCCGCCCACGTTCGAGCCGGCGGAGATCGCCGAGTCCGACGACCCGGCCGCGGCCGCCGAGGTGTTCAGCGCCGCGAAGGGTGCGGAGATCACCGACGTCCCCACCGACCTGGTGACCGAATCGATCGAGGTGCCCGCCTACCCCGAGTTGGATGCCTTGATGACCGGGATCTTCGACACGTCGACACCGACGCCCGCGATCGTGCAGAACGGTAGCGGCGCGCCCGGCGTGGGGGAGGGAGTGGCGACCCAGATCATCCCGGCTGGGTTCCGGATCACGCTGTCGCAGAACGCCCAGACCTTCGACGTGGAGACCACGGACATCTTCGCCAACGGCGTGGAGTTCGAAGACGCCGCCAAGCGCGCCCGCGAGGCCCTGGGGGTGGGCCGAGTTCGGGTGTCCCAGGTAGCATCGGGTATCGGCGATATCACGATCGTCGTGGGGAAGGATTTCACGGTTGACGGAGACTGAGCGGGAAACGCGGGAAGGCGACAGCCCTTCGCTGCCGCCCAGCCGCGACGTCGCGATCGCGGCGGCCCGCGCGGCTTCGGACAAGCAGGCGGGCGACATCGTCGTGCTCGATGTCCACGACATCATCGTGATCACCGACTTCTTCGTGATCTGCTCGGCGGGCACCCAACGGCAGATCCGCACCGTGATCGACGCGGTGGAAGCGTCGCTGCGAGGCCTGGAGGTCAAGCCGCTGCGGCGCGAGGGCGAGCCCGAAGCCGGTTGGTGGCTGCTCGACTACGTCGACGTCGTGGTGCACGTGTTCGGCGACGAAGAGCGCGCTTACTACGACCTGGAACGGCTCTGGAGCGACGCCCCGCGGGTCGAGTGGGAGCAGACGGACGCAGCCTCGTCGGCTGGGTAGAATCGTCGCGCAAGGGCCCATAGCTCAGCTGGTAGAGCGCTTGGCTGGCAGCCAAGAGGTCAGGGGTTCGACTCCCCTTGGGTCCACCCAGGAACCGGCAGGAGTGGCTAGTTTGAGGCCCTCTTCGGGGGCTGGGCGGGCGGACCTGCCACGCCCAACCCTTCAACGACATCCTGCGCCGTGACGGGACCTTTCACCCGAACGACCTTGCTAGCCCAAGGGCGCAGTGCTCGAGCGATGCCTTCTCGCGTCTGGTCCGGATCGCTCAGCAGAGGCCCTGCCCCCTCGGGCCTCCGGTACATGCGGATCTGAAACAGCAAGATCGATGGGAGCATCCTGGCGTGTCCTCGATGACGGCGGATATGTCGGTGCATCAGGGTTCGGAGCGGAGGATCGAGCCACACGATGTGATCAGCGACGGCGAAGAGCGGCGTCGTCCATCCGAGGAAGCCACCCTCGGTCACGAAGCTCGGCTCCTCGAGGATCTGGGCCAGCATGGCATCGCGTTCCGTAGGGGTCCTCAGGGTCCAGTGTTCATCCAGGAAGACCAGCGAGTCGAGGTCATGGTGAGGCACGCGAAGGATCGATGACAGGTGTGTGCCGAGGGTGGTCTTGCCGGCGCTGGGGATCCCGATGATGTGAAGCCTCATGGGGGAGGTTGATCTGTCCGTGTCGTCAGCGGGGCCACATCTCGAATACCGCGGTGATGTGTCGTGTCGTCAACTCCACCGAGTCGTCGCCGCTGCGGTCGTCCAGCGTGGCCATGAAATAGACGAAGGAGCCCGGGCCGCCACTCGGCGGAAGAGCCCAAGTGACGGTGGTCGTCATCGGACCATCGTGCGAGGCAAGCGGCTGCAGCTGCATGGGCACCGGTGTTGGACACGGCGCAGGGGGATTGGTGAGGGGACAGCTGGTGGAGATTCCGAGGTGGGCGAGGTCGCCAGACGTGAGCCGGTAGGAGAACGTGAGTGAGATGACGAGCTGGAATTCCTCCGGGCCAGCGGGATCGGGCACGGGCCACACCGCGAGGGTTGCGACTCGGCAGTCTGCGGGATCGGTGCATGTGAACGTCCTTGGCGCATCCTGGACCTTGACGATGCGTCGGGAGCCTTCGGGCGTCCCGCGTCCTCCTTTGGTGACCGGGTCTTCGATGATGTCTGCGCACGACGCCAACACCAGGAGGAGGATCACCGCGGCAAGGGAGCGCTTCACAGAAGGACAGTAACGCCCCTGCCTGAGTCCTTCGTTCCCGCGGACGCTCAACGTCTCAACCCCTCAGTCGGCGAGCTCAAGCCCAGCCAGTCCTCTCGCGAGCCAATCTTCCATCGCCGATCCGAACTGCCAGCATTCGCTGGGGTCGAGAGCATCCAGGAGCCATCGGTACGTGATCACCTGGTGCATCGCCGCGAGCGGCTCGACGAGTTCGAATAGTCGGCTCGTCACGTCGTAGGAAGCGAGCTCCTCCCACCCACGGAGGTAGTGGTCGCGCCAGCGGTCGCAGGTGGCCTGATCGATCGAGGCACGTTCGGCGTAGCGCAGGAACGTGGCCGCGTCGAACGGGTGCGCGATGCACGCATCCGTCCAGTCGAAGATGAGGTAGCTGCCGTCGCTGATGACGATGTTGTCGGCGTGAAGGTCGCCGTGGACGAGCGTGTTCGGGATGGGAGCACTCGCGACCTCCTCGCAGAGATCGTGGAACCGAGACAGGCCAGCCCGAAGTCGTTGGACCATCGCGTCCGGGAGCCATTCGGAGCCCTCCGTGGCGAGTTCCTCCACCTGGCTCTGCAACACCCTGGGTCCGCGATCCTGGCATCTGGACTCGAGCAAGAACTCAACGGACGCCACGCTTCTCCTCTGGAGGCTGGCCAGCGCGTCGAGCGATCCCTCCCAATACGATGGTTCCATCGTCGCGACCAGTTGATCGCCGAAGTCGGCCGTCAACATCCAGCCGCGCTCACCGTCGATCACGATCGGACCCGGGATGGCGTCGGGGAAGCGGCGGGCGAGCATCTCCGTCACGACCGCTTCGTGCCCGAAGATGGTGGGTGCCGCCTTGAAGTAGTAGCGACCAGCCGCGGTCTCGATGCGAAGCAGCGACGACACCGACCAGGTGGCGTACTGATCCACTCGTTCCGTCCGGGGAAGCGTCGCCTCGATCCATTCGACGGCGGTCGCGAACCACCCCGGGTGCTCCCACGGCTGCAGCGCTGGTGGACCGCCGTCTCTTTGCTCTGTGAACCACTGGCGGGTCGCCGTGCGACCTCGCTCGTCCATCAGGGCGGTGATCGCCTCCTCCTCCCGCCACGAGCCGACGAGCGGCGCCTGATCGCTGAGGTTCTCAGTGAAGAGGTAGGCATCCCCCGACCCCTCACCCGTGTCGTCTTCGTCAACGAGGACGCAGCGCAGGATGACGACGTCGAGGCCGAGCCGTTCCCGGACCCAGGCCTGTGCCGGTGCGGCCGACATCCAATCCGAATCGGTCGTGCCGGGAAGCCTCCATCCGGACCCATCCTCCAGAAGGAGCACGCGGGTCCCCGAACGATCCGGGATGACGAGGTGCTGTGAGTAGGCCATCCGTGCGTGATGCGTCCTTCCTCACAGCGGATAGCCCGCCCTGTCGCTGGCTCGCCGCTCGTGGCAGGGCGATCCCGCCACCACGCCTAGTTGACCGTGCACACCTCGCCGAACTTGGTGGTGAACACCTGGCCGGCATGGGTGTTGGCGGTGTCGATGCCATGGCGGGCGGCCTCGGCGGCGGTGACGAACGTCACGAGGCCCTCGTTGGGGACATCGCACACCCAGAACACGGTGCGTGGCTGTCCCGCCTGCGCCGGGATGGTCAGGGTGAGCGTGAGGACGATCGCCGCGACCAGCGTGCTCAGGAGCCGCTTCACTGGGAACCCCTCTCTCCTCGATCGATCAACCCTGGTACAGCCCTCCTGAGGCGTCAAGGGGTCGTGAGCGTCAAGGTCATGAAGGGTGGCCCGTCGAGCGTTCCCACAGGTCCCATCGCTTGATGATCCGCATGCCGACCCGTTCGTACAGCGCCGTCGCGCCGGTCGGGTTCTCCGCGTCGACGTTGAGCATCACCCGCCCGAACCCACGCTCGGCGAACATCGCGAACGAACGACGCAGCATGTGGTCGGCGATCCCTCGTCCACGGTGGGATTTCAGAACACCGATCTCGCTGATCCAGCCGCGATCGCCGTAGACCTGCGCTACCAGCGCGGCCACCGGCTGCGCCCCGTCCCTGGCCAGGAGCCACATCGTCGGGTCGTAGTTGGGGCTGCCCGCATAGTCGGTGGTCCACTCGTCGAACGGCTCCGGGTGGTAGCCCCAGTCGTCGGCGAAAGCCTCGATGAGCACTGCGTGGATCGCCGGAAGGTCCCCGTGCGGATCGACGCCGGCGATCTCGATCCCGTCGGGTGCGCGACTTGCTTGGACCGGCCCGTCGAGGTCGATGCCCATGTGCCAGAAGTGGCGGACCAGGCCAAGCCCTCGCGCCTGGAGCATCGCCGCAGCGGCGCGGTCCCCGGCATTGACCGACTGGCGGAACTTCGCATCGGGAACCCCGGCCAGCAGCTGGCCGGCGCGCCCCTCGATCCCGTCCAGGAGGACGGGGCCGAGCCCCTGCCCTCGATGGGTGGGATGCACGAGTCCCCAAGAGTCCACGACGTCGGGCCTGTCACGCATGGCGTGCGCATAGCCAACGATCGTCCCGGCATCGTCGACCACGACCCACGCATCGGTGGCGAGATCGAATCCTGAGCGGTTCCAGGCGCTCCCGATGAAGTCCGCGTCCAACACGACCTCGCCGACGTCGTCGATGTCGTCAGCGGCGAACACGGCGGCCACCGCCTCGAGGTCATCGGCGGCCGCTGCGCGAACCGTGAAGCCGGCTGGAAGGTCCATCGTGGAAGCCTAGCGTCCCGGTGTCCGCCGACCGATCAGTGCCTACACTTCGGCCATGAGTCCATCGAGCGACCTCGTGGACCTGCAGTCGTTGCTCGATGCTGCCGCTCCGGCGGCGTTGCTGACCTATCGCGCCGACGGTTCCGCCGACATGTCGCCGGTGTGGTTCCGCGTCGAGGGAGAAACGTTCGAGGTGGTGGTCGCCAAGGGCGACAGGAAGTACGGCCACCTGCAGCGTGATCCGCGAGCCGTGCTCATGGTCTTCGAGGCGGTCCCGCCCTTCCGCGGCGTGACGATCCGTGCCGAGGTCGAGTTGGCTGAAGCGGGAGTCGAGGAAGCCAGGCGGGCGATCTCGGCTCGTTACCTCGGACCGAGGGCGGCGGAGGATTTCGTCGCGGCGCGAGGACCTGGGGTCGTCGTGCGCCTTCCGACCTCGGCTGCCCGCACGTGGGATCTGGCCGGCATCCTGCCCGAGGCCAGATGAAGATCCTGGATCGACTCAGGAGCCGCTTCCAGGCGCGGATGACGAGTCGTCGCGGTCGAGCCTTGGAGCGGGCGCTGGCGGAGAAGAAGCTCCGCGAAGGTCAGGACGGGAGTATCTGGCGCTCGGGGAAGGGCGGGGCCCACCATGACCGCTGACCGAGTCCTCGATCTCCCTGCGGCGCCGGCCCGAAGGCCGACGCACGAGGGTCCAGCCGTAGCGGGTCTCGACCCTAGGCACGGCGCAGGAAGAACAGGACGAGTGCCACCACGATGGCGATGACGATGATGGTGCCGATCAGTCCCATGTTCAGTGCTGCGATCATCTCGGATCCTTCCGTTCGTCTGATACCAAGGACCCTCCCCGGCCCCGGCGTTCGCCAAACCTGGGCACTCCCGGAAGACCACCCCAACTGACTATGCGGCGCGAGCCACCACGGTGCCGAGACAGCTAGGGAGCAAAGGGGATCTGCCGTGGAGAAGGTCTTGGTCATCGACGACGAGTTCGACGTGCTGCTGCTGTGTCGCGTCAACCTGTCCCACGCCGGACTCCAGGTGCAGGAGGCGAAATCGGGCAAGGCCGGACTCGAGTCCGCGTTGGAGGACACCCCCGACGCCGTGGTGCTCGATCTGATGATGCCGGAGATGGACGGGTTCGAGGTGCTGAAGCGCCTCCGCGACGACGAACGCACGAGTGCGATCCCGGTGGTCATCCTGTCGGCGCGCACCGCTGAGGCCGACCGTGCCCGCTGCGTCGCGCTCGGCGCGAACGACTACCTCACCAAGCCGTTCTTCCCCGACGAGCTGGTCGAACGGCTCGACGGGCTCATCTCCGCCAAACGCTAGCCTGCAGAATCCCTGACACCCGTGCCTGTCTCATCAGCCCTTGTATGAGCTGATGCCGGACGTCTGCAGGATCTGGGCAGCGATGCCGGTCGCACCCGCTTCGCCGTCGGGGCAGTGGGCGCGGATGTCGAACCACCCCTCGGGTCGATTCGGGTGCCACATGAGCTCGACCGTTTCCCCGTGAGGACAGCGGAAGCCTTCGAGCGCCGCTTCGATGCGGAGCTTGAATCGTCGCTTGCTCGGGTCGAGCACCGGATCACTCCTCACGGATCACGGCGGGATGTGGCAGAGTCGCCGTTCGGCGTACGGGACGAGGAGGGGTGCCGATGTCCAGGAACACCATGCTTCGAGTCAGCCTCGCCATGATCATGATGATCGGTGTGGCCACGGCGTGCTCGAAGGAGCAGCGACAGGAGATCGTGGATGACACGGTCGAGGTAGCCGCCAGGAACGTCGCGTCCGAGGGTGGAGCCCTCGAGTTCCAGAAATCCGACATCGACGTCGACGGGGACCTGGATTGCACGGCGAACGCCGAGAGCGGCGCACAGACGCTCGCGGTCACCTGCACCGGCACCTCCACGGACGGGCAGAGCCTCACGATGGACGGCCAACTCACGATCGCCGACGGCGAGATCGTGGACAGCAGCGGATTCGTCGGGAAGGCTGACGGTGACGAGGTCTTCAACGTGGACTGTGTGGGCGAAGCCTGCGACCTAGGCTCCTGACGAGCCTCAGGAGGGCCGGCGGGGAGCCCACCCTCCCGGGTCGAGGTTCTCCGCGGAGTACGGGTGGTAGGGCTCCACCACGTCAGGCATCTCCACGGTGCCGTCGGGCTTCATCGGGCATCGCGGGGTGAGTGGCACACCGGGCAAGGCGGGGTAGAGCTCGCGGACGACCGGCGGAACGGCGGCGATCAGGTCCGCGCCCAGGGTCACCAGACCTGCCACGTCGGGTGGGTCCGAGAGCGGGCGGGCCACCATCGCCCGGTTCCCGACGAACTCGATCACGCAGTCCTGGGCTCGCCCGTAGAGGAGGGCGAGCATCCTGGCATCGAGGATGTCATTGATGAATCGACGATCGGTCGTGCGCACCTCGAAGGCGCGGTTGAAGTCCTCCCATTCGAAATCGACGAGGCGGTCGGGGAAGTCGCGCAGCGACAGGACGTCGGCGACGCCGCTCAGCACCCCGCGAGGGGCGACCGAACTGCGGACACACTCGGCGCCGACGCGCATCACGGCGCACTCCCAGCGTTCCGTCACCGAGCGCTTCTGGCTGGCGAGGATGGCCTCCCATCCAGTGGTCTCGACCTCTTCGCTCGTGACCTGATCCTCCGGATGGGTTCCCCGCTGCTGCTCCCAAACGTTGAGGTCGAACGCACGGAGCTCCGTGCCGGCCGACGGCCCGCAGACGACGTTGCGAGCGATCACGCCGTCACCGCGGGCGCAGAGCTCGAAGCTCAGCGAGCCGGTGTCGTAGGGGTCGTCCGGCGTGTACCAGAGCCGGTGGCTCAGGCCCAGGTCGACCCACGCGTTCTCTCGAGCGTCCATGACTCTCGCCCATCATCGCGGGTTGCGTTGTCCGGCGACACACCGATATGGTCGTCATCGAGGCTTCCCCCCCAGCAGCGATCTGCCCGAAGGAGCCCCAGGCTGGCCACGATCTCGAGACGTTCGTTCCTCCAACGCGCCGCCGGCATCGGAGCGGCGGGCGCGCTGGGGATGGTGGACCTCGCCGTGCTCCAGCGGGCCGCCTGGGCGCAGGAGGTGCCGCATCCCGTCGGCATGGCGATGCACGTCCACTCCTCGTTCAGCGAAGGCAACGCCTCCATGCTGGCGCAGGCCTATCAGGCACAGTTGAACGACGTCGATGTGCTCTGGTGGACCGACCACGATTGGCGCATGACCGGCCACGGGTACCGCCAGGTGGTGCACTTCTCCGGACTCACCGAGTCCGAGACCGCGCACGGCAAGCTCACGTGGAACATCAGCCGCTCGGGCGCGCTCGCGTCGTCGAACGCCGCGATCTCCAGCGCGCGCTACTCCGCCGCCGACCCGGTGGGCACCACGAGCCTGCGTCTCAACGCCACGAGCTCCGGGGCATCGCTGGCCACGATCCGGGCGACGGCCAATGCGGCAGGGAGCCGAGAGAACCTCCGGAGCTCGCTGGCGGGCCAGTCGATCGTGGTCGACGTGTTCCCCGAGACCGTGGGGCCGAACGCGTTCCTCGAGATCCGGGTGGAGCTGAGCGATCAGCCGCTGTCGGGAGGGCGAAGCGCCGGCACGTACTCGATCGCGTACCGGATCGGTGGTCCCGATGCGCCGGGGACGCGCCGCATCTCCGGGCGCGACGGGTTCATCGGGCTGAGTGCGCCCTCGGGTTCATGGTCGACCGTCACCCTGACGCCCGGCTCCGACATGGCGAGCCTGTGGCCGGACCTGATCGCCGGTGACAGCTCGATGCGTGAGATCTCGTTCTCGGCGGGGAGCCAGGCGCTGTCGCCGTCGGTGGCCTACGTCGACTACCTCCGATTCCAGCGAGCGACCGGCGACCAACCTCTTGCCAACCAGCAGCAGATCATGCAGTCACTCGCCGTCCGCTACCCAGATATCCAGCAGCACCAAGGGCTGGAAGTGTCGTTCTACGATCACCACATCAATTGGTTCGGATCGGGCTTCTCGTTGCCCGACTACGGGAACCTGCCGCTGAAACCGACCGGGGGCGGCGAGTCGGCCGCGCCCGAGCTCGCCGGACGGATCCATCAGGTCGGAGGTCTGTCGAGCTTGAACCACCCCTTCGGCTCCGGTGGCGGAGGCTTGCTCAGCCAGTCGGCGCAGGACTCCGCCAGGCGGGCACTGGCCACCAAGCTCATCGGCAACCGCGTATACGGGGTCGACATCATCGAGGCGGGCTATGCCTCGCGAGACGGGATCGGGATCGGTGGCCACCTGTCGTTGTGGGACGCCATGTCGCGCAACGCGATCTTCCTCACCGGCACCGGCGTGAACGACAGCCACGGGGGCCCCTGGAAGAGCCAGAAGAACACCTTCCTCACGTGGGCCTGGTCGCCTGACGTCGCAGAGGCCTCGCTGGTCGAGGCCCTGGCCGCCGGGCGGATCTGGTTCGCCGAGGCGTCGTGGCGGGGCATGCTCGACCTGCTGGTCGACGGCGTGGCCCCTATGGGCTCGGCCTCGGTGAGCGGGCTCAGCAGCCGGAGCCTCACGATCATGGCGACGGGCGTGCCGTCGGGCGGAACGGTGCGGCTGGTCCGCGGACCCGCCGACCTGGCGGGGCCGAACGCACCCGACCCGGGAACCACCGTCACGAGCTACCCGGCCTCCCAGTTCGCCGGCGGGAGCCTCACGGTTCCGGTGGCGACCACGTCGTCGGCCTACGTCCGGGTCGAGGTGCTGGACTCCACGGGCAGGGTCAAGGCCAGCTCCAATCCGGTGTGGCTGCTGAGGGCCGCGCCCCCGGGGGGGATCCCGGACGCTCGCGCCGTGGCGTGAGCCTCAGTCGCCGCGCCCCGGCACCGGCACCGGCTGCCAGTCCGGGGTGGTGGAGGCGAACGGCAGGTCCGCGATCACTTGGGGTGACGCGCCGTCGGCCTGCATCGTCCACAGGTCCGGCAGGAAGCCCCCGATACGGTCGCTTGCGAACACGATCTCTGCGCCCGTCGGTGAAGGGGCCGGGTCGGCGTCGAAGAAGCCTGAGGTCAGCGCCGACTGATCGCTCCCGTCCGCGCCGACCGACACGATCTTGGCCGTCACGAACTTCGCTCGCTCGAACACCACCGCTGAGGAATCCGGGAACCACGCCACCTGGTGGTCGTAGGCCGGCGTCGAGGTCAGCTGGGTCGCCTGGCCGGTCGCCAGCTCGATCGTCCAGATGTCACCGACGTCGCCCTGCTCGAACCCGCGGGTGAACGCGATCGACGTGCCGTCGGGCGACCATGCCGGCTCGAACTCGCTGCTGGCCCAGGGCGTGACGCGCACGCGCCCACCGCCGTCGGCCGCGCGCATCGTGAAGATACTGGTGTGACCCCGCCGCCCCGTGAACGAGCTGAACGCGATCCGACGGCCGTTCGGAGACCACACGGGGTCGCGTGCGTCGATGTCTTGGGTCAACCGGACGGGGTTGCTGCCGTCGGCGTCGACCACCCAGATCGTGCCGGGACCGAACGGCGCCTTCGTTCGCCAGAACGCGATCTTCGTGCCATCGGCGTTCCACGCGGGAGCGAACTCGTGACGATGACGCGTGTCGGTGAGCTGCTGCAGGTTCGTGCCTGCTGGGTCGATCGTGTAGATGTCGTTCTGGGTGAGGTGCTCGCCGGGCACGGGCGACTCGTAGGAGAAAGCGATCGGTCCGTCATCACCCGGGAACGTGGCCATCGACGCGGGCGCCGGAACGATCGAAGCCAGGGCGATCACCGCGCCGACCACGATCGCGCGGCCGGCCCTCATGCCTGCGCTCGGTACGGTTCGGTCAGGATCGCGTGTCGCACCATACGAGCGTAGAGCGCCGCACCGTCCGGATCGAGATGGATCGCGTCGTACGTGATGCCCCGACGATCGCCCAGGCGGGTCCAGTCGGCCAGCGACACGTCGGTGCGTTCGCGGTCGAGCGCCTGCAGACGCTGGTTCACCCAGGGGAAATACCAGGCGAACGAATCGAACTGCTCAAGGTCCTCGGCTTCGATCGCGGATCTGGGCGCATCGCGCAGCGTCACCCAGACGATCTTCCGCGCGCCGCCGGCGTGCAGCGTGCGAACCATCCGGCGGGCGTTGCGGTCGAATAACCCCGACCAGTAGTCGAAGTCCTCGCGGCCGCGTTCCCACAGCGAGTTGTAGCCGAGGGCCACGACGACGACCTTGTCCACCTGGGTGCCGTGCTCGATCAGGCCATCGGCTGCGTCGTCCACCATGAGGGCGGGATGCCCCAGCACCTTCAGGCGCCAGTCCGGCATGGCCTCGCGGATCGCCGTGACGGCGCCCAGCCCCACCGAGTCGGTGAGCAGGGTCGCGCGCTTGGGCCACCACGCGGGGAGCGGGACCGCCGGGTGTTGGACCGGCGGTTCGGATGCGCCGACGGAGCCGAACGCCGTCGTGGCCGGCACGTTGCGAGCGCCGGCTCCCGCCACCACGACGACGATGGCGACGGCCAGGAGCGCTGCCAGGGCCGCGCCCGATAGACGTCGGAATCGCTCGCCTCCTGGGAACGCCGTCATCGGGAAGGGACCTTTCGAACCGGGAACACCGCTCCGGCCTCGGCCGGAGGGTCATGCTACTGCGCCGGTCGGATCGGTGCGCTCGGAGTCACCTGCGAGGTGTCGGGGGGATCCGTTTCTTCCAGAGCCCTTCGTTCTCGCGTTCGAGCTGACGGCGGACGTCTTCGTCCCGGCCGCGGCC
>JBKPMF010000077.1:0-5538 GCA_046732015.1 Actinomycetota bacterium | reverse complement strand
ATCTGGGGCCGCCGCGGGGTGCGTCGCGAGGAGCATAGGGCACGACCTGGGGCGACTCACGTATCTGCCGCAGGGAAAACGAGGGGTCCACGGAGGCGGTTCAGCCGCCGGTGACGGGCTCCTCGCCGGGGAGCGTGAACGTGTCGTCGGGCGCATCGTCGGTGAGCACGGTCTCGTCCGCCGGGAAGCGTTCGACGTGCTGGTGGCGCCAGGCTCTGGAACCGGCAGGATCGTTCAGGAGGGTGTCGACATCGGCGGCCCATAGCCGAACGTTGACGTCCCAGGGGAACCGCGTGACGCCTTCGGCGATGATCCGTTCCGCCTCGGCGCCGGCCTCCTGATCACCGGCTCGACCCTGTGCGGCGAGCTGGAGCGCCAGGTTTTCGGTCGACGTGAGTCGCCACGGCTGGACCCTCAGGGCGGCTCGATAGGCCCATTCCTCCCCGTACTGGCGGCCCCAGCGCTCGAAGGTGGCGCCGGCGATCATGGTCAGCGACACCGCGAGCGACAGGCTCAAGGCGATCCCGACCCCGAGGCGCACGCCCCGCAGGGTTCGCTGCTCTGCTGCGGCGGGTTCGCGGGCGCGGAGCCCGGCCGCCATGGCGGCGAACAGGAACAGCAGGGGCGTCAGGACCAGGTTGAGCGGTTCGACCATGGCATAGGCGCCCAGGGCGGCGGCGGCGCCCAGGCTCCACGCGCGCTCCGGCCCTGCCCGCCACGCCCGCCCGACCAACAGCACGAAGAGCGCCACGAGCGGTATCAGCCCGAGGATCCCCGAAGTCACGGTCGTTTCGAGGAAGAGATCGTGGGCGTCGGCCCAGCCCCGGGTCGCCTCCCGGATGTCCGCGGGCGTGGCGCTGGTCAGGTACGCCACTTGCGTGGTGCCTGGCCCCCATCCGACGAGCGGATGCTCGCTGATACTGCCGCTGGTGACTCGCCACACCACCTCCCGGTCGACATCGGTGGCTTGCCCCTGCAGCGGAGCCAGCGCGGCACCCGCTCCCGTCTCCCGTCCGGGGAGCAGCGGCTCGGCCACCTGCCAGCCGAGCAGCACCACACCGACCGTCGCCGCGAGGGCGATGGCGAGCCGCCACGGCATCCGGCTTCGTGCCAGCGTCACGATCACGGCCACGGCGGGCAGGATCAAGGAGCTTCGCTCCCCGAAGGAAGCCGCCCCCAGCGACAGGAACGCCACCACCAGCACTTGGTTGCGCAGGCGTTTGCCGGGGACCAGCGCTGCGGCGATCCCCGCCGCGAGCAGGGCCGCCGCGAACAGCTGATTGCCCATCGTGGCCCCGACGAACGAGAGGGTCTTCGATCCCAAGGTCTCGGTCAGCACATCGGGCGCGAACCGGAACACGAGACCGAGTGCTCCGACGATGCATGAGGCGACCACGAACCAGCGCCGGGTCCGTTCGCGCAGGTCGGCGTCCACACCGACCCCCGTGACCACGATGGCGGCGCAGCTCAACACCAGCATGAGGCCGCCACCCTCACCGTCCGTGCGGGCGGCGAGCGACCGGATGGGCTCGACCCCGGTGAGCGCGCTCAGCGCGGTGAAGGCCGTCCACAGCGCCGCCAACGCGCCGATCCGCCGGTCCAGAGGGAGCCCCGAACCCCACAGCGCCAGCGATCCCCCGACCAGGATGACCAGTTTGGGGTCGCCGAACGGGCTGGTCGAGAAGGGGGTGAAGGCGAGCGGCAGGGCCACGACCAGCAGGAACAGGCCGAGTTCAGCGAGCTGGGGGCGGCGGGCCGGCATGACGCGAGCGAATCTAGCCCGGGGGCGGTTGGAGGTGGTGGAGGTGGTTGGGTTCCGGCGGAGCGTGTCCGACGATCGTGAGGGCATCCTTTGCCGGGCTTCGGCGGAGCGCCCTATACTGGTCGTTCCGCAAGACTCCCCTTCATGCCGTGGTGGGGTGATACGGATCGGCGGAGGCGCGTAGCTCAATTTGGTAGAGCACCGGTCTCCAAAACCGAAGGTTGGGGGTTCAAGTCCCTCCGCGCCTGCAAGGAGCACCATGAACCGACAGATGAAGCGGATGCAGGAGCGCGCCGAGCGCCAGCAGAAGCGCGCGGGCGTGGACCGCCAATCTGCCCCGGCCGCGACCACGCGTCGCGCCCAGGCGCAGGAGAAGCGCAAGCGCACCGGTATCCGTCAGTTCCTGAAGGAGGTCCGTCAGGAACTCCGGAAGGTCGACTGGCCCAACCGCCGTGAGCTGGTCTCCTACACCGTGGTCGTCTTGGCCACGATCGTGGTCATGACCGCCTTCGTCGCCACGCTCGACTACGTCTTCTTGAAGGGCGTCGTCAAGATCTTCGGCTGACCCCGCGTACCTCCAACCCGAAGGAACCCATGGAAGACCTCGAACAGAGCAACGACACGCCCGCCGAGGACGCCCTCGAGGCGGCCGCGGAACTGAGCGAACTCGCCGACGACGCTGCGACCGAGGCCCTGACCGAGGGGGTCGTCGAGGCCGCTGAGGTCGAGGCGGTCGCCGACGCCACCGCTGCGGCCGTGCTCGACGAAGCCGCCGACGAAGCCGAAGCATTGTCCGAGGCCGGCGAGGACCAGGCCGCCGAGGAAGTGCTCGAGCAAGGGATCGTCGACGCCGTCGAGATCGAAACCATCGGCGAGGCCGTCGCCGACGAGGTGTTGGCGGAGGCCGTCGAAGAAGCCGCGGAGATCGAGGAAGCCGCCGACGACGTGATCGAGGAGCTCGTCGTGGAGGCCGTCGTGGCCGAAGCCGTCGAAGAGGAGGCCGAGGTCGAGATCGCGGAGGCCGAGTACCTGGCGATGGAGGCCGCGCAAGGCGACGGCGAACTCCCGATCGACACGGCCGCGGAAGCTGCCGTCGAGCCCGCTCCCGAGCCCGAGGCCGCCGTTGAGGCGGAGGTTGCCGTAGAGCCGGAACCCGAGCCCGAGCCGGCGTCCGACGACCCGTTCAAGGGCCCCGGCGACTGGTACGTCGTGCACACGTACGCCGGGTACGAGAACAAGGTTAAGACCAACCTCGAATCGCGCATCCACACGATGCAGATGGAGGGCAAGATCTTCAACGTCCACATCCCCATGGAAGACGTCATGGAGATCAAGGGCGGCAAGAAGCAGGTCGTCCAGAAGAAGGTGTTCCCCGGTTACCTGCTCGTGAAGATGGTCTACGACAACGACTCCTGGTACGTGGTCCGCAACACGCCGGGCGTGACCGGGTTCGTGTCGGCGGGCACGGGCACCAAGCCCACGCCGCTCAGCCGCCGCGAGGTCGAGAAGATCCTCACGGTGAAGAAGGAAGAAGCCAAACCGCAGGTTCGCCTCGGCTTCGACGAAGGCGACGTGGTGCGGATCATCTCCGGGCCCTTCGCCGACTTCAACGGAACGATCAGCGAGATCAACGCCGATCAGGCCAAGCTCAAGGTGCTGGTCAACATCTTCGACCGCGAAACGCCGGTCGAACTGTCCTTCGAGCAGGTCTCGAAGGTCTAACTCAGACGCGGGAGGCGCTTCGCGCCGCTGGGACCGCAGGAGGTGGGATACACATGGCACCCAAGAAGGTGCTCGCGAGCGTCAAGCTCCAGATCAAGGCCGGTCAGGCCACGCCTGCGCCCCCCGTGGGGACCGCGCTTGGTCAGCACGGCGTGAACATCATGGAGTTCTGCAAGCAGTACAACGAGGCCACGCAGCAGTTCAGCGGCCAAGTGATCCCGGTCGAGCTCACGATCTATGAGGACCGGTCGTTCTCGTTCATCACGAAGCAGCCGCCCGCCGCCGAGCTCATCAAGCAGGCAGCCGGGGTCGAGAAGGGTTCGGCCGAGCCGAACCGCGACAAGGTGGCCAGGATCAGCCCGTCCCAGGTCCGCGAGATCGCCGAGCGGAAGATGGCCGACCTCAACGCCAACGACCTCGACAACGCGATGCGGATCATCGAAGGCACGGCGCGCAGCATGGGCGTGGAGGTGGACGCATGAGTCACGGCAAGCGCTACCGCGAAGCCGCCGGCAACGTCGACCACGAGCGCGAATACCAGCCCGCGGAGGCCATCAAGCTCCTGAAGGCTCAGCCCGACGCAAAGTTCGACGAGACGATCGAGATCGCCTTCCGTTTGGGATTGGACACGCGGAAAGCCGATCAGTCGATCCGCGGCACCGTGTCGCTGCCCAACGGGACCGGCAAGTCCGTTCGCGTGGGCGTGTTCGCCACCGGCGAGAAGGCGCGTGAGGCCTCGGAGGCCGGCGCCGACGTGGTCGGAGGCGAGGAACTCGTCGAGCAGGTCATGAAGGGCGAGATCGACTTCGACGCCGCCGTGGCCACGCCCGACATGATGGCCTCGGTCGGCAAGGCCGGGCGAGTCCTCGGTCCGCGGGGGCTGATGCCGAACCCGAAGACCGGCACCGTGACCATGGACATCGCCAAGGCCGTCGGCGACATCAAGGGCGGCAAGGTGGAGTACCGCGCCGACCGCACCGGCAACGTCCACATGGTGATCGGCAAGAAGTCCTTCGGCGAGCAGCAGCTCCTGGAGAACTACCTTGCCGTGGTCGACGAGTTGCTCCGCGCGAAGCCGTCGTCGGCGAAGGGTCGCTACATCGAGTCGCTCGCCGTGAGCTCCACCATGGGCCCGAGCGTCCGGATCGATCCGGCGCACCCGAAGGAAGTCGAGATGGCGGCCAGCTCCGTCTAGCCACCCCGCCGGCGCCACTTCGTCCTTCCACCGAATCGCTGCGCCTGCTTTATGTAGGGCCATCTGTGGTCGACGATGCCGTTGTGGGCTCATCGGCTCGAACGACGAAGGAAGGTTCTGCCTTGACTGAGGGCTGGCTAGCTGCGGGCAGCAAGCCAGAGGATGCACCAACCGTGCTCCACCTGATCGGCACGCTGGAACGCGGTGGGACAGAAGCGCAGTTGGTTGAATTCATCCTGCGGAGCTCACGGCCGGAACGCCACTTCGTGCTTGCGTGGGCGGGTGGGGGTCCGCTGGCTGAGGGGTTGCCGAACGAGCCCTATGTGCTACCGGGTTCTCGCCTTCGGATGCGGGATCCCCTCGACCTTTGGAGGCTATCCAGGGAAGCCAGGCGAGCCAAGGTGCAGGTCGGTGCAGACCTCGTTCACGCTCATCTTTCCGCATCCGAGATGCTTGCTGCGACCGCCTTTCCTTTCGGGGTGAAGGTCGTGGCATCCAGGAGAGGACGAACACCGAATCTCGACGGGAAACGGTGGTACCGAGCCGCCCAACGGTACGCCCATTCGCGTGTCGCGCTCATGATCTGCAACTCGGAGGAACTCGCGAGTCACACGATGGCTTCGGACCCAGCCCCACCGCCACTCGCCGTGGTCTACAACGGCGTCGATATCGACCGGCTCCAGCCCGAGGCGTTGCCTCGCGAGCCCACCATCGCGATGGTCGCCAACTTCATCGGATACAAGCGGCATGATCGCTTCTTGAAGGCGTTTCAGCTCGTTCGGAACACCATCCCTTCGGCGAAGGCGGTGCTCGTGGGCGAGGGGCCGGAGAGGGCATCCATACAAGCCCTGATCTCCAC
>JBKPMF010000076.1:0-8359 GCA_046732015.1 Actinomycetota bacterium | reverse complement strand
TTGGTGTGCCGAGTGGACGAACGGCCCGTGCAGACCTGGCACATCGCCAACCTGATCGATCCGGCCGCCGAGCCGCGAGCGGTTCGCTATCCGCGAGCCGGGACCGACAACGCGATCGTCACGCTGCACGTCGTGGGCGTGGACGGTTCTCGTACCGAGGTGACCTGGGATCGCGAAGCGTTCGAATACCTCGTTTCCGTGTCCTGGACCTCGGAGGGGCCGCCCCTGGCCTTGGTGCAATCACGCGACCAACGCTCCGTGCATGTCCTGACGATCGACCCCGACACGGGCGAGACTCAGTTGGCCTGGAAGGACCACGACGAGATCTGGACCCATATCGTCCCGGGCGTCCCGGCGTGGCTTCCCGGAGGACGGCTGCTCACAGCGGGCCATCGCGACGACACGCGCCGGTTGCTGATCGACGGCGAGCCCGCCACGCCGGTCGGCCTCCAGGTCGACTCCGTGATCGACGTGGGTGATGACGTGGTGTTCCGTGCTACCGAGGAGCCCACCGAGATGCACGTGTGGCGGCTGTCGGCTGATGGCTCCCTCGGGCGGCTCTCGGAAGGCGCCGGGGTCCACGGCGCGGCGGTGGGGGGTGATGTCACCGTCCTGGTGTCCGAGACCGACCACGAGCCGT
Organism: Actinomycetota bacterium; assembly: GCA_046732015.1. GTDB lineage: Bacteria > Actinomycetota > UBA4738 > UBA4738 > HRBIN12 > JAOUEA01. The sequence goes on along the minus strand of JBKPMF010000076.1, from coordinate 7,719 downwards.
TCCCTGCCGTGACCGCGTCACGTGACGGCGAGGCGGTGCACACCTTCGAGCGGTTCGTCGAGCTGCCGCTGATCGAGGCTCGGCCCACGTACGCGTCGGTCGGTCCGAAGGACCTGCGTATCGCGCTGTTCACGCCGGGAGGTGCTGAACCCGTGGAGCCACTGCCCGTGCTGCTCGATCCCTACGGCGGTCCGCATTTCGGCAGGGTCGTGCGGATGCAACGGATGCACCTGGAGTCGCAATGGTTCGCCGACCAGGGCTTCGCGGTGATGGTGGCCGATGGTCGCGGCACCCCGTCTCGCGGGGTGGCCTGGGATCAAGCGGTGCACCTGGACTATCTGGATGCGGCGCTCGAGGATCAGGTGGAGGCGTTGCACGCCGCCGCCGAGCGGTTCCCGTTCCTGGATCTGAGCCGGGTCGCGATGCGCGGCTGGTCGTTCGGCGGTTACCTGGTGCTGGGGGCGATGCTGCGCCGCGGCGACGTGTTCCACGCGGGGATCTCCGGCGCGCCGGTGTCCGACCCGTCCTACTACGACACCCATTACACCGAGCGCTACCTCGGGACGCCGGAGGAGCAACCGGAGGCTTACCGCCGCACGAACGTCGTGAAGGATGCAGCGGGCCTCAGCGGCGAGCTGATGATCATCCACGGGGTGGTCGACGACAACGTGTACGTCACGCATGCGCTGCAGATGTCGAAGGCGCTGATGGAAGCAGGCCGGCGTCACGCGATGATCCCACTGAGCGGCATCACGCATCGGCCGATCGACCCCGCGGCCGCCGAGAACATGATGAAGATCGAGGTCGACTTCCTGCGGCGATCGCTCGGCATCGCCGATCCCGTTTGACGGTGACGAACGGTCCGGAGGCCGAAGCCCCCGGACCGTGACGGCATGGATCAGGTGCGGCTACGCGTCGAGCCTGCGCGCCACCCCGTCCACCGGCTCGGTGACCGGGATCCCCATCAGCTGCAGGATCGTCGGCATGACGTCCGGCGTCGTGAACCTGGCATAGGTGTTGTTGCCGTACGCCAGGCTTGGTGACCAGAACACCATCGGCACACGCTGCACGCTCTCCTGCGCGCCGCCGTGGTCGCCGTACACGCCGTAGCTGGACTTGTCGTGCAGCAGCCCGATGACATCCGGACCGTTGGAGGCGGCCATCGTGTTCACGAGCTCCTGGCCGTGCCGCTTCCACCAGCGGCACTCGGCCACGGTCATCGCGTTCCTGCCGCGCAGGCGGAATCGTCCGCCGTCACGCCAGTAGCTCGCGATCACCCCCGGCGTCTTCAGCATCGCCGAAGCGCCCAGCTTCTTCTGATAGGTGGAGTGGTTGATCAGCCATGCCTCGATCGCGGTCGACTGGTAGGAGAACTGGATGTTCCCCGTGTCGATCAACGGCTGCAGGTTGGGCGTGGGCTGGTTGTAGAGCGGGTCGGTCGCGGGGACGAACGATCCCGCGTCCCAGACGCCCGTGGGTGCGTAGTACCAGTTGCTGTCGCCGGCGCCCGCGGTGTCCTTGCCGTAGAAGTGCTCGCCGTAGGTGGCGCCGTGGTCGGCCGTCAGCACGACCAAGGTCTCGCCGCCGTCTGCGGCGTCGAGCGCCTCCACGGTGTCCAGCATCTTGCCGAGCTGGATGTCGGCGTTCTCGGCGGCGCATCGAACGTGCGTCTGGGCCGCGCCGTCGGCCACGGGATCGCCGGTGTGGCACGCGCCCATGAAGGTCGCGGCGTCCTTCTGTGCTCCCCACATGTGCGCGGCCTTGTCGATCGCACCCATCGTGACGAACATCCCCGACCAGGGCTCGCGGGTCATCATCTCGATCGCGGCGTCGGCCACCCAGGTGTCGCCACCCGTGTGCCCGGCCATCGCCGAGGCGTCGGTGCCGGGGAAGAACCGGTTGCCGTCTTCGGGATACATCCAGGAGGGGAACGCGGTCGTGGTGCCGTAGCTGTTGCCGGCGTCGGAGTTGATGTACCAGCGCCCGCAGTAGTCGCTGAGGTAGCTCGGCACGTTCGTGCCGAACGGGAACCGGTACCGGCCGCCGAGCGTGGCGCGGCACGAGTCGAACAGCGAGCTCGATGAGCGGCTCGACAGGCGCACGCCGATCGCGCCGTTCGGGGCGGTCGCCGAGTCCACTGCATAGGACTTCTCACCCACGACGATGAACTTCGAGCCGGGATCGGCCGTCTGCAGGTAGTCGGCGAGCTTCGGGTAGCCCGCGCCGTTGTAGGAGGCATTGATCAGCGTGCCGAACTCGGCGCCGCTCAGGTCGCCGGTGATGTGCATGGCCCCGGCGCCCTTGCCCAGCAGGTTGTCGGCGTCGCGGTAGGCCTCATCGGTCCAACCCATGTGCTTCGGAAGCTGACCGGATGTGATCACGTTGTGGGCGATCACCGTCTCCGATGCCATGTAACCCAGATAGGCGTTGCGGAAGTTCGTGCCTTCGTTCCTCAGCTCGCGGAAGTTCGGCATGTCGAACTGGTTGGCGTACTGCGGGATCATCTGATCGAACAGCACGATCAACACGCGGGTCGGATGCGAGGGCACGCCGCCCTGCGCCGTGCCACCGACCGCCCACAACGGCAGGACCAACGCCATGGTGGCGGCGAAGGCCACGATCTTGTTCCTGGAACCCCTCATACGTTTTCCCCCTCCGTGCGTAGGGGGATGATGCCCCCGCCTGGGGGATAGGGCAAATCGCGTAGGTCGTCTGACGGAGAGGACAGCTTGACGAGGTGGCGAGGATGGCGCCACTAGACTCGACCTCGTCCCGACCTTCGCCTGGAGCGTTCGTGCCCATCATCGTGCAGAAGTACGGCGGTACCTCGGTCGGATCCGTGGAGCGGATCCAGGCCGTGGCCGATCGCGTGGTGGCGGCCCGTGAAGCCGGCAACGATGTGGTGGTCGTGGTCTCGGCCATGGGGCACACGACCGACGAACTGCTGGCGATGGCGTCCGACATCGCCCCCGTCCCCGACCCGCGGGAACTCGACATGCTGCTCACCGCTGGGGAGCGGATCGCCATGTCCCTGCTGGGGATCGCGATCAACGCCCGGGGGTGCCGCGCCGCCAGCTATACGGGTTCGCAGGCCGGGATCATGACCGACCACGAACATGGGAAGGCCAGGATCGTCGAGATCCGGCCCAAGCGGATCCTCGAAGCGCTCGAGGCGGGCAACGTCGTGGTGCTGGCCGGCTTCCAGGGGTTGTCGGTGACACAGTTCGAGATCACCACGCTGGGCAGAGGTGGCTCGGACCTGACGGCGGTGGCCATGGCCGCGGCGGTGGGTGCCGACGTGTGCGAGATCTACACCGACGTGCGGGGCGTCTTCACGACCGATCCACGGCACGTGCCGAACGCCCGCAAGCTCGAGGTGATCTCCTACGACGAGATGCTCGAGATGGCCGCGGCGGGCGCGAACGTGCTGCAGTCCCGCTCGGTGGAGTACGCGCGTCGCCACGGGGTGAAGCTGCATGTCCGCTCGGCGTTCGACGACGCACCCGGCACCTGGGTGCAGGAGGTTGCAGACATGGAAGGCGTGCTGATCTCGGGGGTGGCGCTGGACACCGGCGAGGCGAAGGTGACGCTCGAACGGGTGCCCGACCGTCCCGGGGTGGCGGCGCTCGTGTTCAAGGCGATCGCGGAGGACGCGATCAGCATCGACATGATCGTGCAGAACATCTCGCACGCCGGCGCGACCGACCTGTCGTTCACCGCCCCGCTCGCCGACATCGCCCGCCTCCAGAGCGTGATGGAACGCATCGTCAAGGAGATCGGCGCGGAACGATTCACGATGGACCAGGACATCGCGAAGATCTCGTTGATCGGTGCCGGGATGAAGACCCATCCCGGTGTGGCGGCAGACATGTTCGACTGCCTCGCCACCGGCGGCGTCAACATCGAGATGATCTCGACCTCGCCGATCCGCATCTCGTGCGTGATCCGCAAGGACGACGGCGAGCGGGCGGTTCGCTTGATCCACGAACGGTTCGACCTCGATGCCACCGGATCCTCACCCGACATCGCCACCGGTTGACCGAACGGCGCGAGGGCCGCTGTTAGGCTGGAACGCATCATGAAGATCGCTGTCGTCGGTGCCACGGGGGCCGTCGGCCGGGAGATGGTCCGCACCCTCGAGGAGCGCAGTCTCCCCGTCGACGAGTTGTTGCCGCTCGCGTCCTCGCGGTCCGCGGGCACCTCCGTGTCCTTCCGAGGCGAGCCGTACGAGGTGCGCGAGCTGTCCCTGGATCTCCTGCGTGGGGTCGACGTGGCGCTCGTCAGCGCCGGGGCTTCCGTGTCGAGATCATTCATCCCCGAGGCGGCGGCGAACGGCACGGTGTGCATCGACAACTCCAGCGCCTTCCGCATGGATCCCGATGTGCCGTTGACGATCCCGGAGGTCAATCCAGCGTCGCTCGAGGGATCGCCGCGCATCATCGCGGTGCCGAACTGCACCACGATCACGGTGTTGCTCGCCGTGGCCCCGCTGCATCGCGCCGCAGGGCTCAGGTCATTGGTGCTCTCCTCCTACCAATCGGTGAGCGGCGCCGGGCATACGGGTGTCAGCGAACTGCTCGACCAGGTGGAGAAGCTCCGCGGAGACGAACCCTCGCTCGCCCACCCCGTCCACGAGGCTTTGCCCTCCGGCCCGGTCTTCGGCAAGACGATCGCGTACAACGTGGTCGCCAAGATCGGTGACTTCGAGGCCGACGGCTTCACGGGCGAGGAGTCGAAGATGATGGCCGAGCCCCGAAAGATCCTGGGGCTGCCCGACCTGCCCGTGGTCGCCACCAGCGTTCGGGTGCCGGTGCTGGCCGGTCACGGCGCGTCGATCCTGGCGGAGTTCGAGCGGTCGATCTCCGTGCGCGACGCGCGCGAGCTGCTCGAAGCCGCGCCCGGTGTCGAGCTCTGGGACGACCCGAAGAAAGACGTCTACCCCTCGCCCTTGGATTCAGCCGGGCTCGACGTGGCGCTGGTGGGCCGCATCCGTCAGGTGCCCGGTCGCCCCGACGCGCTCGCGCTGTTCAGCTGCGCCGACAATCTGCGCAAAGGCGCGGCCCTCAACGCCGTCCAGATCGCCGAGCACCTGTTCTCGCGTTGAGCCGAGGGGTCGTTGGGTCGAGGCATCGGCGGGAGTAGGGTCGGCCCGTGAGCTACCAGGACTTCATGGAAGGCACGGTCAAGGTCTTCGAACTCGTGGGCGTGACCGTGCTGGTTGTCGGCGGACTCTTGGCCTTCGCGACCTATTTCTTGCGGCTGCTCACCGGGGCATCGCGACGCCAGGCGTTCAACGAGGTTCGGTCTTCCCTCGGCCGCGCGATCCTGCTGGGGCTCGAGGTGCTCGTGGTGGCCGACATCATCCGGACGATCGTCGTGACACCGACGTTGTCGAGCGCCGCCACCCTCGGGGTGATCGTGTTGGTGCGGATCCTGCTCAGCATCTCGATCGACATCGAGGTCGACGGCGTCGTGCCCTGGCATCGCGGCGCACCGCGCGAGGGAGTTCCTCCCTCTTAGTTGTCGTCCAACGGCTGGCCGCCCGGCGTGACGTCGTCGGCCAGCTGCTTCACGAACCACGCGCCGTAATCGCTCCACCCTTCCCGCCGGTAGAAGTCCAGCGTGGCGTCGCGCCAGGAGGCGGTCACCAGCGCTATACGGAAACAGCCGCGTTTGCGGGCGAGTTCCTCAGCCCGGCGCAACAACGCGGTGCCGACGCCGGACCCTCGAGCCCGTTCGGTGACGACGACATCGTTCACGCGGGCCTGCGGCCGGTGATCGCCGAGTCGCTGGTGGTACTCCATGTCGATGACCCCGGCGATCTTGCCGTCGAGATCGGCCACCAGGGTCACGTTGCCGATCTGCCGGATGTGCCCGGAGAAGGCCTGCTGATGCGTGGGGTCCTCGGCGGTGCCGGCCGCCACGCCGCGTCCCAGTTCGACGAGCAGGCCCGCCACGGCGGGCCAGTCCTCGGGGGACGCGAGACGAACCGCGACGCCTCCCATCAGAAGAAGAACGGACACCAGGGGTCGGAGCCCGCGAACATGGCGCCCAGCGCCTCGAGTGACGGATCGTCGGCATCGAGCAGGCCGAGCCGGACCGCATCGTGTACGCGGAGGAACCCGCTGAACAACGATGAGAGCGTGCCGATGTCGACCGGGGCGGGGCGGTCATTTCCGGGCGCCAGGCTCACGCTCGCGGTGCCGCCCCGGACCTCGATCCGCCACGGGCCGGCGTTCTCGGGCCAACGCTCGTCGTCCACGGCGATCACCGCATCGAGATCGATCGGCGGGTAGCCGCGCGCTTCGAGTGCGGCCGGCACGTTCAAGAGCCGCAGCATCCAGTCGTAGCGGAAGGGCGTGGCGAGGAACGCTTCGGGGGTGGCGAGGGCCAGCGGGTCCGACGGAGGGCCGGACCACTCCACCCACTTGCCCAGCCCGCGGAACCCCCGGAAGTACTGCAGCAACGCGCGTTGCGCTGCCGGGGTCGTCGTGAAGAACGCGTTGCAGGACAACCCGAACGCGACGTCGAGCGGGCCGGGGTCGGCGTCACGGGCGAACGCGGCGAAGCCGGTCACGCGACCCGCTTCGCGCACCACGACGGCTCGGTAGGCCGTGTCGTCGGGTTTGGTCAGGATGCGAACGCGCCAGTGTTCGTCCTCGATGGGCTCCACCGGACCGTTCTGGCTCCGCGCCCACGCGCAGTAGGCCTCGCGGATCCCGGCGAGGTCACGGTCGATGTCGACCAGCTCGACGCTCAGGGTGTCGCGGTCGGGAGCGATCGCGTCGAGGGCCAGTCGGTGGGTGGTGTATGAGCCTGCGATCTCGAAGCCCATCCGTCGATACGGGCGCAGCACCGCGGGGAAGAGCGCGGCCAAGGGTGTTCCACGTTCATACGCCCGCTCCAGCAGCGCCTCGGTGCACGCCGTGGCGAGCCCGTCTGCTCGACGCTCGGGCAACGTGCCGACGCGGGTGATCCCGCAGCAGTCGATACCACGTCCACCGAACCACTGATCGAACCGGAACTCGCCAGCGGTGGCGACCACGCGATCGTTCTCGAGCGCGACCCGGATGTCGTCGAGCTTCAGGAGCGGCGCATTGAGCAGGGCGCGTTCGAGCGGGAAGTTGATCGATGTCGACAGCACACCCGCGATCTGCTCGCGGTGGGCTTCGCCGGGCTCGACGATCTGTGCGTTCATGCGGCGGGGCACCCGCACGGAGACATCCCGCAGCGCGGGCAGCCGGCGGCATAGCGAGCGATCGCGTCCTCGAGTTCGACACCCTCGACGTTGGCGAGCGACAGCAGCCAGGCGAGGACGTCGCCGAACTCATGCTGGAGGTTCTCGCGGTCGCCGGTGCGCATCGCTTTCGCGAGTTCGCCCACCTCCTCGGTGAGCCAGCGGAATGTGGCGTCGCGGCCGCGGGCGGCGTCGCGCTCGAGGTAGGTGGTGCGCATCGTTTGCTGGATTGCTGACAGATCCATCGGGAGAGTCTAGGACGTGTCGCCGTTGCGCCGATGGTCACCGAGGGCCACACTGTGCCCGATGTCGCAGCGCAGACCTGCCAACGGTCGGTGGTTGTTCGATCAGCTGGTGGGTGAAGTGCGGGCCGGCACCGTCAAGGCTCGCATCCGGCCCTTCGCCAGGGGAGAGGTCGTCTTCCACGAGGACGATCCAGGCGACACCTGTCTCTTATACACATCTCCGAGCCCACGAGACCA
>JBKPMF010000075.1:0-13248 GCA_046732015.1 Actinomycetota bacterium | reverse complement strand
CGCCCGGCCTCCCCGAGGTGACGTTGGAGCTGCTCGGTGACATGACCCATCAACGTTTCCGCCTCGAGCGCGTCATCGGGATGAAGCAGCGAGGCGTGGAGCCGATGCATCATCGAGAGCAGCAGCGGATCATCGATGTCGGGTTCGTCGGCGGCGCGACCGATCAGATGGGTGCCGAGCACATCGGTTCCCACGTACAGCACCCGCTTTCGGAACCCGGCTTCCGACGCAGCCCGTCCGTCGTGCACCACGTGCGGGGGAAGCAAGGTGATGCGGGAGGAACCGACCCCACGTTCGTACCGGTCGAGGCCGTAGCGGATCGCTCCGTCATCGACGATGAACACGGTCCAGTCATCATGGGTGTGCTTCGGATAGACGTGCTGCACGAACCTGGCATGGAACACCTCGGAGATCCCGGGGACCTCCGGCTTCCATGCACGGACCCACTCGCGCTCGGGTGGCGGCGGCACGACACGAACGTACAAGACCGAGGGTGATTCCTTCGGCTTCCATGACCACAGGAGGTGGTTCATGGGCGCGGACCAGGTGATCGCACTCGTGACGTTCGTCGCCGTGGGCTCGGGTTCACCGGGACCGAACAACACACTGCTCCTGGCGTCGGGAGCGGGGTTCGGTTTCCGGCGCACGGTTCCCCATGTGATCGGTACCGCGATCGGGATCTGTCTGCTGGTCGTCATCGCCGCAGCCGGGGCAGCTGCGGTCGTCACCGCGGCGCCGGGCGTCGAGTTCGTGATGAAGGTCTTGGCCTCCGCCTACCTGCTCTACCTGGCCTTCCTGCTGGCAGGCGGGGTCGCGGTCGACCGCGTCAGCACGCCCGAACCGTTCTCGCTGTACCGCGGCGCCGCCTTCCAGCTGATCAACCCGAAGGGGTGGTTCTTCGCCTTCGCGGTCGTGGCGGGGTTCACGCCGTCCACCCGATCCGTGCTCCCCGATGCCATCAGCCTCGGGATCATCGCCTGCGTGGTGGCGGCCACGGCCGCCGGGTGGGCGCTGGGAGGCTCGGCCCTCAGTCGGGCGCTCGCCACCGACCGGGCGCGCCGCGTCGCGGGCGTGGTCCTCGGCCTCCTGCTGGTGGGGTCGGTGGCGCTGCTCTGGGTATGACGCCCGCAGGTAGGCTCCGGCCGTGGTGGAGTGGAACGGCACCGTGGTCCTCACGACCCCGCGGCTCGTGCTGCGGACGTTCCGACGCGACGACCTGCCGCAGTACGCCGCCTTGAACGCGCACCCCGAGGTGGTTCGATACCTCGGCGGCGAACCGCTCACGCGCCGGCACTCCGACGAGATCGCCGAGTGGGCCCAGCAGGTCTACGCCGAAGAGGGCATCGGACTGCTCGCCGTGGAGCGTCGCGAGGACGGCGTCTTCCTCGGGATGTGCGGTCTCCACCACCAGGAGTCCTACCCCGACGACGTCGAGGTGGCGTGGCGCTTCGCGTACGGATACTGGGGCAACGGCTACGCCACCGAGGCGGCCACCGCGTGGCTGGACCACGGGTTCGCCACGCTGGGGTTCCCACGGATCATCTCGATCACCGATACGCCCAACGAGCGGAGCCTCGCCGTGATGCGGCGACTCGGGATGACCTTCGACCACGCGGCCCAGATCGAGGACGAAGGAGAGGTCTTCGACGCGGTGATCTACTCGATCACGGCCGAGCGGTGGCGCGAGCGAGCGGATCGCTAGGCCGTCCACGATGCCGCTCCAGAACCGGGTCACGCCCTTCAGCGAGTTGATCGCGGATCCGGCTCGCGGCTTGCTGTACGGCAACCGTGGGTGCCTCCACGACGACCACGGGCACGTCCGCCGGCGCTACGCGGGGAAGCGATGGATCGGGTGCCGGTTGCGGTTCAAGGGATGGCATCGTGCACCGCTCCTGCAGCCCGGCCGGTTCACCGAGCTGTTCTTCCTGGATGAAGCCACGGCGTTCGCCGCGGGGCATCGACCCTGCGCGCTCTGCCGGCGCGAGGACTACGTGCGGTTCGTCGGGATCTGGCGAACGCTGCATCCGGGACCGGCCGGGGCCGACGCGATCGACGCGCGCCTGCACCGGGAGCGGCTCGGGGCGTCATCGCGGTCGCAGCGGCACCACGAGGAGCCCTTCGCATCCCTTCCCGACGGCGCCTTCGTCGTCGATGGGGGAGCACCGTTCCTCGTGCTGGGCGATGCGCTCCTGCGTTGGACGCCATCGGGATACACCGATCGGCGTTCGCGGCCGGGAGGTTTCGCGTCGGTGGTCACGCCGGCCTCGCTGGTCGACGTCCTCCGTGCGGGGTGGACCTCCGACGTCCCGATCCTGCATCCGTCGGCTCGCGCCGGCACATCAGGGTGATGTCCGCCGCGCTGCCGTTGATCCTGTTGCCGCCGTCCGAAGGGAAGGCGGCCGGTGGCACGGGCCCGGCATGGTCCGCGGGGTCGATGTCGTTCGACCTGGACGAACGGCGCGAGGTGGTGATCGACGCGCTCGTGCGGGCGATGGGCCGGTCCGGGCCCCAGCGACAGCGTCTGCTCGGGGTGAAGGGAGCCGCGCTGGCATCGGCGACGGAGGCGAACCTCTCGATCCGCACGGCGCCCACACTGCCGGCGATCGAGCGCTACACGGGGGTCCTCTTCGACGCGCTCGACCATCGATCGCTGCCGCCGGCGCAGCGTCGTCGCCTCAACGCCGGCGTGTGCATCGTCTCCGGACTCTGGGGCCTCGTGACGCCCGCCGATCCCATCCCCGACTACAAGCTGAAGATGGGGGCGACGCTGCCCCGCCTGGGCAAGCTCTCGACCTGGTGGCGCGATGACCTCTCGATCGAGCTCACGGCTCGCGCTCATGGTCGCGTCGTGTGGAACCTGCTGCCCGCCGAGCACGACGCCGCTTGGCGACCGCCGGCCGGTGTCTCCCAGCGTTCGGTCCGGTTCCTGGATCGGCGAGCGGACGGTGAACTCGTCGCGGTCTCGCACTGGAACAAGTTCTTGAAAGGCGGCCTGGTGCGCTTCCTACTGGCGAACCCGCACGCCGGACCCGAGGACCTGGCGGCCTGGGACCACCCCAGCGGCTATCGACTGGACCCGTCGCTCACCCACACACGAGACGACATCACGGTGCTGGCGATGGTGCAGGAGACGCGGGGCTAGCGTCGGCGATGTTCGCGGACGCTTCGCACGACCCCCGACAGCGCCAGCGACACCACGAACCAGGTGACGCCGACCAGGACGGCGATGCCAGCCCTGGCCCACGGAGGCGTGCCGACGCAGTCGCCGTTGGTCGGCCCGCAAGGCCCGCCGACGAACGGGATCGTCTGCACGATCGTGTTGAGTTGCAGGAGCCCGGCAGCCACGACGGCCACGATGCCCGCGCGAGCCGCCCGCCGCGCCACCCACCGCTCGGGGTGGCACCGCACCAGGAATTCGGCCAGCAGCATCGCGGTGACGGCGAGCGCGATCCATCCCACGACGAACCCGACCAGCGGCCAGATGTCCTGGGCGTGGCTCGCCGTCTGGGTGACCGCCTTGGCGATGGGCAGACCCCACATGACGCTGAGCCAGGAGATCCCCAGGACCATGACCCCGATGGCCGGCCCGGTGCCATCGCCGCCCGTCCTGGTGGAACGGATCGCCCGGACACCCAGCACGCCCGCCGCGGGCAGCGTGGCCTGCATCGACACGAACCCCAGGCCTGCCAGCCCCAAGGCGAGCATCGCTTCGCGATCGGCGAGCGGTTGGAGTCGTCGCGTCATCGGGTCACGATACGGCGAGGGTCCGACGGGGGCGAGCGACAGGTTGCGGAATCGTGCCCTTCTCAGCCTGTTGCTAGCTGAGGCAGAGGAACGGGGTCGCCGCCACGGCTTCTCGAGATGCCCGGCTCACGCGCGGACCGTCGATCGTCTTCACGCGATAGCGGTAGCTGGTGTCCACCCCGAGATCGATGTCGCGGAACGTCGTCGTCCCCGGATCGGTGATGGTTTCGACCAGGACGGGCTTCGCGCTCGTCCCGCCCCGGCGCCAGATCTCGAACCCTTCACCGGCGCCGGTGGCGTTCCACGCGAGATCGACCCCGGTGGCCATGAAGCCGTCGCACGACGCCGACGCTGTCAACCCGGTGGGTGCCGCGAGCGGCTCGGGGCCCTTCGGTGTGGCCGCGATGGACGAGCCCATCGACGCGATCGAGGGCACCGCGACCAAGGCGGCCCCGACCGCCATCGACACCAATGCCGCGATCGCCACCTTCCGCCCGATCCGGCGCGGCGGCGCAGGCGGATCGAGTTCCCCCGTTTCGGGGACGAGGTCGAGCGTGCCGCCGACGGGGACGGGCGTGACGTCCGGAGGCATCACCTGGGTCATCGTTCGCGGCACCGGCACGGTCTCGGCGGTGGATGTCGCACGCGGCGTGAGGGCGCGCTCGGTGGGGGGGGAGGCGAGGGCCGCCCGCCACAGCAACTCGGCCAGCGTGCCGGCGTCGGATGGACGGTCGGCGGGGTCCTTGGCGAGGCATCCTTGGAGCGCCTCCGACAGGCTTGCCGGAACGCCCGCCAGCACCCCCGGTGCGATCGGGATCTCCGTACGGGCGCGTCGGGCGACCTCTTCGGCCGACGCTCCCGTGAACGGCGCCCTGCCCGTGGCCAGTTCGTACAACACGGCGCCGAGGCCGTAGATGTCGGCGCGGTGGTCGGGCGTGTGTCCGCTCAGTTGCTCGGGCGCGACGTAGGCGACCGTGCCTCTCGAAGTGCCGGAACTCGAACGGACCGAGCCGCGCGCGGCCCGCGCGATGCCGAAGTCGAGCACCTTGACCTCATCGCCCGAGGTCACCATCAGGTTGCCGGGCGCGACGTCGCGGTGCACCACCCCGCGTGAATGCGCGTGGGCGAGCGCTTGCGCGGCGCTCATGCCGATGCGGGCCACCCGGCCGGGATCCAACGGCGACTCGGACTCGATCAGGTCTCCGACGGTTCGACCCGCCACGAGCTCCATCACGATGAACGTGTCCCCGTCGTCCTCGCCCACGTCATACACGGCCACGATCCCGGGGTGCGACAGCCCGGCGACCGTGCGGGCCTCCCGGCGGAAGCGTGCCGGGAACCGGCGGTCGGCCGCGAGTTCGGGACGCAGGATCTTCACCGCCACCGTGCGGTTCAGTTGACGGTCCACGGCCTCGTAGACCTCGCCCATGCCGCCTCGGCCCAACACGGCACGGAGTTCATAACGAGCGACGAGCGAGGAGCCCAGGAGCGACCGTTCGGAGGTCGGATGTGCGCTCATGTGGCGTCCAGCCTAGCGTGAGGGCTCCGATGGCGGCGAGGTCGTCACCGCAACGCCACATGTCCTGGCGCGGACCACCACAGCGGGTCCGGACGCCGGGGTATGGTGCGCCGCATGGCCGGCGTGATCGAGATCGAAGGGCTGCGCAAGGAGTACCGGCGATTGCGGGGCGGCCGCACGATCGCCGTCGACGGTCTCGACCTCGAGGTCCCGGAGGGTGGGGTCTTCGGGTTCCTCGGGCCGAACGGGGCCGGCAAGACCACCACGATCCGGTGTCTCCTGGGGTTGGTAGCCCCGAGCGCCGGGACCGTTCGCCTGCTGGGCAGCGAGGTGCCGAAGGGCCTGCCCGGGGTGATCGGCAAGGTCGGCGCCATCGTCGAGACGCCGGCGCTCTTCCCCCGGTTCAGCGGCAAGAGGAACCTGCAGATCCTGGCCCGCATCGACGGCATCGGCAAAGCCACGATCGAGGAGGTCCTCACCAGGGTGGGGCTCGCCGACCGTGGAGACGACGCCGTCAAGGCCTATTCGCTGGGGATGAAGCAGCGCCTCGGCATCGCGGCGGCGTTGATGAAGGATCCCCAGGTGCTGGTCCTGGACGAACCGGCCAACGGCCTCGACCCCGCCGGCATCGTGGAGGTGCGCGAACTCGTGCGATCGCTCGGCGCCGAGGGACGCACCGTCTTCATCTCGAGCCACATCCTGTCCGAGATCCAGCACACCGCCGATCAGGTCGCGATCCTCGCGAAGGGTCGCTTGATCAAGGCGGGCACGGTGCACGAGGTGCTCGTCGCGCAGCGCGGCGAGGGCGTGATCGTCAAGACCAAGGACCTGCAGGCCGGACTCGCCGCCCTCACCGATGCGGGACTGGAGGTCACGGCAACGCCCGATGCGCTCCGCGTCGCGGTCGCACCCGACGATGCCGAGCGGATCTCGCGCACGCTCGCCGAACGCGGCCTGTACGTGACCGAGCTGCGCCCGGATGAGGTCGATCTGGAGACCGTCTTCTTGGACCTCACCGCCGACGAACCAGCCGACCCGGCATCGGCGGGCGAGCCATGATCCGCCTCCTGTCCTCAGAAGCGCTGCGGTTCCGCTCGCGCAGGATCGTGAAGGTCCTCATGATCCTGGCCATCATCGGCGCCGTGGTCGGCGCGGCGCTGGCGGCCGCGGCCTCCAGCAAGCCCTCGGACGACGAGCTCGCCCAGGCCCAGACCCATCGCCAGGCCGCGATCGAGCGATGCGTGCGCAAGGACGGGTTCCAGGACTCGTTCGGTCCTCGACCCGCCGATCAGTCGGTGCAGGACTACTGCTCGGCGAACATCGGCGTATCGGAGTTCATGTCCGGCGACCCGGTGACGCTGGGTGAGCTCGACGAGTACGTGAAGGCGGCCGGGTTCATCGTGATCGTGATCGGACTGGTGATCGGGGCGTCGATGGTGGGGGCGTCGTGGCAGACCGGGACGATCACCACGATCCTGACGTGGGAGCCACGGAGGATCCGCTGGTTGCTCGCCCGCCTGGTCGTCACGGCCCTGGGCGTGTTCATCGTCACGATGGTGCTGCTCGCGGTGCTCGCCGCCGCGCTGGCGCTAGCCGCCGTGCTCCGTGGCTCGACGGCGACCGAACCGGCGTGGCTCGGTGACCTTCTGGGCACGGTGGCGCGCATCTCGGTGGTGGCCTCGGCGATCGCGTTGATCGGCGCCGCCGTGGCGACGATCGGTCGCAACACGGCGGCGGCGTTGGGCGCCGTCTTCGTCTACCTCGCGCTGCTCGAGAGCCTGATCCGAAGCTTCCGTCCGATGCTGAGCCGCTTCATGGTGGGCGACAGCGCGGTGGTGCTGATCTCCGGGAACGAACTGGAGGTCTCCGACGGCTCGACCTTCACGGTGCTGACCCAGGGCCACGCCTACGTGGTGCTCGCGACCTGGGTCACCCTCGTGGTCGCCGTGGGCCTGGTCATGCTGCGTGCGCGCGACGTGAACTGAACCCGATCAGCCCGCGCCGTCGCCTCAAGCGCCGATACCGCGCCGCCGATAGCGCAAGCACAGCGATCGGAACACACGAACGGAGTCCCATGGTCGTGCGCATCAAACGCCTGCTGCTCTCCCTCGGTTCGGTGGCCGCGTTCCTCATGGACGCCGGAGCCGGCCGGCCCAGGTCCTAGCGCTATACTGCGGCTTCCTGCGGTCCAGGCCGGGCACCGCGACCGATCAGCAAGGAACCGATGGACTTCTCCACCCGGACGCTCTCGCTCATCGCGCTCATCGCGATCGGGCTGTCGCTGCTCGCGCTGGTGTTCGCGATCGCCGGCAGCGGCGGCCGGCGACGCTCGAAGGAGCCATCCGGCCCCATCCCCATGGACGATGCCCTGCGTGCGGTCCTCGAGGGCCACGCGGCGCAGATCCAACGGCTCGAGCAGGCCGCGCGCGTGCTCAACGGCACCGACAAGAAGCAGCAGGTCCAGATCGAAGGCAGCGTTCGGCACATCTCGATGCTCCGCTACGACGCGTTCGAGGACGTGGGCGGGCGGCTCTCGTTCTCGTGCGCCATGCTCGATGATCACGGGACGGGTGTGGTACTCACGTCGATCAACGGACGGCAGGAGACCAGGGTGTACGCCAAACCCATCGCCGAGGGGAACAGCACCTACAACCTCTCGGTCGAAGAATCCGAAGCGATCCGTCAGGCCATGGCGCCTGCGGGCGAAACGGTGGAGGCGCGATGATCTTCAAACGGGACGAAGACGAAGCGGACGCGGTCGAAGCCACGGCTCCGGCCCCGGAAGCCACGAACCCGAAACGGAAGGGAGCCGAGATGGCGGACAACGGTGAGGTCACGATCGTCGGAGCCGGCGCGCGGTTGGATGGCAACCTGGTGTCGGCGGGTTCCCTGCGGATCGACGGTCAGGTGAAGGGTCAGATCAACGCCGACGGCGACGTCTCCCTGTCACCGCAGAGCCAGGTCGAAGCCGACATCCGCGCCCAGAACGTCAGCGTGGCCGGCCGGTTCAAGGGCAACATCGTCGTCAAGGGCAAGGCGCACCTAGCCCGCGGCGGCCGCATCGACGGCAACATCACGTCCAAGTCGCTCATCGTTGAGGAAGGCGGAACCTTCCACGGCCAGAGCATCATGGACGCCTCGGGGTCCGGATCGCCCACCCAGGCCGACTCGCGCGCAGCGGCCGGCAAGGACGAGACGAAGGACGCCGAGCAAGTGAAGGTGCCGTAACCCATGCTGGACATCCGTGCCGTCCGGGAGGACCCGGACCGATTCCGCGCCGGACTGGCCCGGCGCGACCTGGCGCAGGCGGTCGACCAGTTGCTGGCCGCCGACGAACGCCGCAGGACCCTGACCACGCGCGTCGACGAACTGCGGGCCGAACAGAACAAGGCCTCGAAGGCGATCGGTAGCGCGCAGGGCGAGGAGAAGCAGCAGCTGATCGCCGAGGTGGCTCGCGTGTCGGCCGAGCTCAAGGAGCTCGAGCCGCAGCTCGCCGCCGCCGAAGGTGAGCTCAACGCCTTGCTCGCCGCCACGCCGAACGTGCCGCACGAGAGCGCCCCCGACGGGTTCACCGACGAGGACGCCGTCGAGGTGCGCCGTCATCTCGAGCCCACCGCGTTCGACTTCGAGCCTCGCGACCACGCGGAGCTCGGGGCGTTGCTGGGCGTGCTCGACACCGAGCGTGGTGCGCGCACGAGCGGTTCGCGGTTCGTCTACCTGCTGGGCGACCTGGTGTTCGTGCAGTTCGCGTTGATGCGGCACGCGATGGACATCCTGGCCGACAAAGGGTTCGCGCCGGTGATCCCTCCTGTGCTGGTGCGCGAGGAAGCGATGTACGGCACCGGCATGCTTCCGGCCGACGAGGCGCAGCTCTACTCCACCACCCAGGACGACCTCTACCTGGTGGGCACGGCCGAGGTGCCGCTCGCGGCGTTCCACCAGGGTGAGATCCTCGACGAGGCCGACCTGCCCCTGCGCTACGCCGGGTACTCATCGTGCTTCCGCCGAGAGGCGGGAACGTACGGCAAGGACATGGGCGGCATGTTCCGCGTGCATCAGTTCGACAAGGTGGAGATGTTCAGCTTCGCGACGCCCGAGTCCAGCTGGGACGAGCACGAGTTCCTCGTCGGCGTCGAAGAGGAGGTCCTGGGGAATCTCGAGATCCCCTTCCGAGTGGTGAACGTCGCCGCGGGCGATCTCGGGAGCAGCGCGGCGAAGAAGTACGACATCGAGGGATGGCTGCCCGGCCAGGACAAGTACCGCGAGCTCACCTCGTGTTCGAACACCACCGACTATCAGGCGCGGCGGCTCCAGGCGCGGGTTCGCCGGTCGGACGGCAAGGTGGAGACGCTCCACACCCTGAACGGCACCGCGACCGCCATCGGCCGGACCCTCATCGCGTTGTTGGAGAATCACCAGCAGCGGGATGGTTCGGTGCAGATGCCGAAGGCGTTGCATCCGTACCTTCCCGAGCGGGCGAAGGTGTTGGAGCCGAAGGCGCCATCTGGCTCGTGACGTCGAACGTCACGCCCTGCCATCGCTGCAACGGTTCGTCGGGGCCTGACACCACCTGCGCCATGCCGTGGAGCCATCGCACCTCGCCGTCGCGACGGATCACACGGAACACGAGGTTCCAGGGTTCGCCGGTTCGGTCGGATCGCTCCGTCACCTTGATCGCGTGGGCACGGTCGTCCGGGTGGAGCATGCGCTCGAAGTGTCGCGGTTCTGCGATCAGTTCCTCGGGCGTGTAGCCGAGCATCTCCGTGCTCTGCACGCCCATGAACGCGTAGCGCGAAACTCCGGTCAGCGGGTCGATGAGCTCGGTCCACGGAAGCGCCGGCATCCCGTCGAGCACGCCGAGGGCTTGTTCCGTTGCCCGGCGAAGCTGCTCCTCCTCGCGCTTACGGTCATCGATGTCCAGGATGACGCCTTGGTACCCGGTGGGCAGTCCGTCGTCGTCGAAGCCAACGGCGCGTCCCTCCAGGTGGAACCAGAGCACGCGTCCATCGGCGTGGATGAAGCGGAAGTCGCTGACCCACGGTTCGCCGGTTCTCCACGCGTTCTCGGTTTCGGCAACCACCCGGGACTTGTCGTCCGGGTGCAGGAAGGCGAACCACCCCTCGGGTGGATCGGAGAAGGCTTCGGGCGGATAGCCGGAGAGCTCGATGCTGCGAGGACTTACGTAGTAATGCCGCCATCGCACGGCAGGATCGGTATCCCGGTCGGAGACGACCCACATAATCCCGGGGTTCTCCTCGGTGAGCTGCTTGAACGACGCTTCCGCTTCGGAGGCCTTCGTCTCGGCCTCCTTGCGGGCGGTGATGTCGAGCAGGACGCCCTGGAACAGGCGAGGGCGGCCACGCTCATCGCGCGAACGCAGGGTCGCGCGGTCCCAGACCCACACCACCCCACCATCCTTCGCGAGGTAGCGATATTCGAGATTGAGCGGCAGGCCGGAGGAGATGCACCGGTCCGCCTCGGCGTCGACACGGTCGCGATCGTGCGGATGCACCCGCTCACGCCAGAACTGCGGGCGCATCCATTCGTCCGTCGTGAACCCCAGCATGTCGGTGATGGCGGGGCTGGTGTAGGCGGCGGATCCTTCGGGCAGTGGCTCCGCGTCGAGCCAGTTCATCTCCCACGAATAGACGACCGCGGGCAGCTCCTCGACGAGCATCCGGTACCGGTTCTCGGCTTCGCGCAGCTCAGCCTCGACGCGCCGGCGCTCACCGATCTCCAGGCTCATCATCTCGGCGGCGTCCTCGAGTTCAGCGGTCCGTGCCAGCACCCGCCACTCCAGATCATCGTTGGCGGCCTGGAGGCTCTGCTCCCGGTCCTTCTCGGCCGTGATGTCGAGCATCACGCCCTGCCAGCGAGCGTCCATCGTCACCGGGTCCTCCACGAGCACGGCCTGGTCGCGAACCCACACGATCCGTCCGTCGCTCGCGATCAGCCGGTACTCGCGGCGCCACGGCTCGCGGGTCTCGTTGTGCTGGTCGTGGGCGGCGAGCTCGATCTCGCGGTCGTCAGGATGCAGGAGCTCGGTCCAGATGTCAGGTTGATCGAGCCACTCCTGGCGTGAGTACCCGAGGATGTCTTCGACGTGCGGGCTGACGAACGTGGTGCGCCGCTCGTCGTCGGGCCCCATCTCGTAGACCACCGCGGGGACCTGCTCGACGAGGGCACGGTAGCGCCGCTCCGATTCGCGTAGGTCGTGCTCGGCCTTCTTCGCGCGCGTGATGTCCAAGATCACGCCCTGTCGGAACATCGGTTGGCCGTCCTCGTCCCGCACCACGCGGCAGATGTCGCGGACCCACGTGGTCTCGTCCGCCCCCAGGTGCGTCCTGCGGTACTCGTGGTCGAAGTCCGAACCCGTGCGGACGGCCTCGACCCACGCGCCAAGCACCTCGTCCCGGTCGTCTTCGTGGATCGTGGAGATCCATCGCGTCGCTCGCTCGTCCTCCCCGTACGCGACCTCATCCATGCCGTGCGAATGAGGGCTCGTGAACAGCGTGCGCGGTGCTTCCTCATCGGTGCAGATGTAGACGGTGGCCGGCACCTGTTCGACCAACACGCGATAGCGCGTCTCGGACCGCCGGAGGTCGTCTTCGGCCAGCTTCTGGGCGGTGATGTCGAGCATGACGCCCTGCCAGAAGAGGGTGTCGCCCGCTTCGTCCATGATCGGGATCGAACTGTCGCGAACCCACAGTGAGCCACCGTCGGGTCGCACCATGCGGTACTCGAGGGTGAAGGGATCTCGGTTCCCGATCACGCCGGTCCACGCCTGTTTGACCATCGTCAGGTCATCCGGGTGGATCGTGGCGTACCAGAGGCCCGGGTCCTCGAGGTAGCGCGACGGCGCGTAGCCCAGGACCTCCTCGGAGTTCGGACTCACGTACAGGCTGCGCGGGTCGACCTCGTCGGAGTCCACGTAGACCACGGCGGGAAGGCGTTCGACCAAGGCGCGGTACCGGGCCTCCGAGCGGGTGAGGGCTTCCTCGGCGGCTTGGCGGTCGGTGATGTCATGGGTGACGCCCTGCCAGCAGACGACGTCGCCGTCGACGTTGCGGACCGGGTCGGTGGTCTCGCGCACCGATGCCACCGAACCGTCGGGTCGAACGATCCGGTACTCGCACAGGAACGAGGATGCGGCGCGCACCGATACCGTCCATCGGTCCATCACGCGCTCCCGGTCGGACGGGTGCATGGACCGCATCCACAGATCGGGGTCGGCGAGCCAGGCTTGGCGGGAATAGCCGGTCAGCCGTTCGACCTGCCCGTTGACGTAGAGGAGCCGAGGGGGCACCTCGCCCGTGAGGATGAAGACCGTGGCGGGGATGTGCTCGAGCAGGTCGGCCACCCGGCGGCCGGCGACAGCGTCGGCCTGCGGATCCAGTGGCTCTCGAGGGTCATCCGCCATGGCGCAGCAGCCTACCCCGGCGGCCAGGACCTGGGGAAGGGGCGTGCTCAGGGCAGTTGCTGACGGTACGTGCGCATCTCGAACTCGATGAACCGCGCGACCATCACGCGGTAGACATCCTCGGCGATGTCCGGGCTCATCCCGTACTCGGTGGCGAGGCCCCGCACGTTGTTCACGATCTCTTCGACGCGCGACGGCACCTCGATCTCATCAGCGGAGTGCTTGATCCTCGCTGCCTGCTCGATGTAGCCGCTCCTCTCCGACAGCAGCCCGATGATCTGTCGATCGAGGGCATCGATGGCCTCGCGGACCTCCTCGAGGTTCTTGCACTCCTTCACATCGATCCACCTCCGCAGCGTTGCCCTCCCCGAGTATCACCGATGAGGTTGCCCGCATGCGGCCGAAGCTAAGCTCCCCTTCGAAGGATGGATCAGCGTCCAGGCCAACCGGAGGTGCCCGGCATGCGCAAGGTCGTCGCGTTCGAGTTCTTGTCCCTCGACGGCGTCGCCGAGGCCCCCGACACGTTCGTTGCTGGCTGGGACGACGTGATGGACGAGAGCGGGGC
>JBKPMF010000074.1:0-14008 GCA_046732015.1 Actinomycetota bacterium | reverse complement strand
GGCGAAGCGACGGCTGTTCGCGCGGCAACTGCGTCGGGCCGCCGAGGTTGAGGACTTCGAAGATTCGGGTGCCGACGAGGACATCGACGGCCTCGCGAGGGACGATCGATGATGCTGGGAGCCTCGGCTGGGTTCTGGCACGGTGACCTTGGAGCGGCGATCGCGCTGGCGTTCACCTATTTCACGATCATCTACGTGACAGGCCTCGGCGGGCTCTACAGCGAGCGATCCGGCATCGTGAACATCGGCCTCGAGGGCATGATGATCATCGGCACCGTCACCGGGTCGTGGGGCACGTTCTACTTCACCACCGAACTGGGGTGGGGGTTGCCCTGGGGTCCGATCATGGGACTCTTGATCGGGATGGTGGCCGGCGCGCTGTTCGCCTCGATCCACGCGCTCGCCACCGTCACGTTCAAGGTCGATCAGATCGTCTCCGGCGTCGTGATCAACCTGGTGGCGATCGGACTCGCGCGCTTCCTCTCGACGGTGTTCTTCGGGCAAGCCACGCAGTCGGACTCCGGACAGCCGCATCTCAATCCCATCGACATCCCCGGGTTATCGAGCTTGCCGCTCGGTATGGGGAAGGCTTTCACCGGCTTATCACCGGTCGTGATCGTGGCGTTCCTCTTGGTGTTCCCTGTCACCTACTCGCTGTACAAGACGCGGTGGGGGCTGCGGCTGCGTTCCTGCGGCGAGAACCCGGAAGCGGCGCGCGCGCTCGGCGTGCGCGTGGCACCGCTGCGCTACCAAGGGGTCATGTTGTCGGGGGCCTTGGCCGGCTTCGCGGGCGCGTTCCTAGCGGTCGAGGTGAACCTCAGCTGGAACGAGGGTCAAACGCAGGGCCTCGGGTTCATCGCACTCGCCGCCCTGATCCTGTCGAACTGGAACCCCAAGCGCCTCATGGCCGCGGCGCTGATCTTCGGCTTCGCGCAGGCGATCCCGCTGCGGCTCGCCGACGCACCCATCATCGGTGCGATCCCGCCGGAGTTCATCCGGATGACCCCGTACGTCGTGACGATCGTCGTGCTGGCGGGATTCGTCGGGAAGGTCAGACCCCCTGCCGCGGCCGGGCGCGCCTACGAGGGCAGCAGTTCGATCTAGCGTCGGCGGGACCTACGGGGTGCCGTAGAGCCGGTCGCCGAAATCGCCGAGCCCGGGAACGATGTACGCGCGCTCGTTGAGCTGGCGGTCGAGTGCCCCGGCGACGATGGGCACGTCGGGGTGATCGGCCTGCATCTTCGCGAGGCCTTCGGGCGCCGCCACCACGCACACGAACACGACGTCGGTGGCGCCCGCCTCCTTCACGTAGGCGACCGCGGCGCTGCCGCTGCCCTCGGTGGCGAGCATGGGATCCACGACCAAAGCCCGGCGCCCTTCCATGGGCGGGAGCTTCGCGTAGTAGTCGCGCGGCTCGTGGGTGATCTCGTCGCGTTCCATCCCCAGATAGCCGACCACAGCGTCGGGGTAGAGCTCGGTGACGGCTTCGAGCAGGCCCAGGCCCGCTCGGAGCACCGGGATCGCGACGAGACCCTCGGCGAGCTGCGTGCCCTCGAAGGGCTCGAGCGGCGTGGTGACGGCGCGCGGCGAGGTCGCGAGGTCACGTGTGGCCTCGGCCACGAGCAGGAGCCCGAGCCGGCGGGTGAGCGCGCGGTACTGGGCGGGACCCGTGGTCTCGTCACGCAGGCTGGTCAGCAGGTCGCCGGCGAGCGGGTGATCGACCACGGTGAAGGAGGGCATCCGGCGCATCCTACGTGGGTTCATGGGGCGTTCGCTTGCCACTGCGGGGTCGCGTCGGGCATCATGGCCGGGACATGGAGCGCTTCTTCGCCTACTGGTTCACCTACTTCGGGCCCGACCCGGGGTAGTCGCCGGTAGCCTTCGAGCCAACAGCGACCCCGGGTCCGACACCCGGGGTTTTCCCTTCCCCGGGACCGGCCCGGCCGATCGGGAGGTCAACAGCACATGGTCGTCGTCATGAAACAGGACGCGACGGACTCGGACATCGAGCTCGTCTGCGAGAAGGTGCGCAACGCCGGGGGCGAAGCGTTCGTCTCGCGTGGCGCCGTCCACACCGTCGTGGGCCTGGTGGGCGACACGGCGCGCTTCCAGGCGATCCCGTTCACACAGCTGCGCGGCGTCGACCACGTGATCCAGATCGGCAAGCCCTACAAGATGGTGGCGCGCGACCTGCATCCGGAAGCCACCACGGTGAACGTGGGTACGACCCCGCTGGGACGAGGGACGTTCACGATCATCGCGGGGCCGTGTGCGGTGGAATCCGAGGAGCAGGCGATGATCGGCACCCGTGCGGCCAAGGCTGCCGGCGCCACGATCCTGCGTGGAGACATCTACAAGCCGCGAACCTCCCCGTATTCGTTCCAAGGGCTGGGGGAGCGGGGGCTCGAGATCCTGATCGAGTGTCGCCGAGATACCGGCCTGCCGCTCGTGATCGAGGTGGTCGATGTGTCGCAAGTGGCGCACGTGGCCGAGGTGGCCGACTGCATCCGGGTGGGCACACGGAACGCGCAGAACTTCGAGCTACTCAAGGAGGTCGGCCTCACCAACAAGCCCGTGATGCTGAAGCGGGGGCTGGCGATGACGATCGACGAGTGGCTGCAGGCCGCCGAGTACGTGGCGCAGCGCGGCAACAGCGAGATCATCCTGTGCGAGCGAGGGATCAGGACGTTCGAGCCGGCCACGCGGAACACGCTGGACCTGGCGGGGATGGCGGTCGCCCAGCACGAATCGCATCTGCCGGTGATCGTCGACCCGTCCCATGCGGTGGGCAAGAAGCACCTGGTGGCGCCGATGGCACGTGCGGCCGTCGCCGCGGGAGCGGACGGCGTGATGATCGACGTCCACCACGATCCGGAGCAGGCGCTGTGCGACGGGCCGCAGGCCCTCCTGCCCGAGGAGATGGCGGCGCTGGGCAAGGAGCTAGCGACGCTGGCCGAAGCGATGGGGCGTCCGGTCAACCGACCCGAGTAGGGCGGGCGTTCGCGGCTTCGCGAGATCAGTCGAGCCACCACGGGCGGACGCGTGGCGGTGGAGGCTGGAAGGCCCGCTCAGCGCGCGTGAGGAGGCCGTGCAAGGTGACTCGCTCTTGCATGGGCAAGCGTTCCTCGATGCTGGTGATCACGCTGCGGGTCGCATCACGACACAGCACGAGACGCTTCCTGCCTTTCGGGAGGACGTGGATGGTCACTTCGTAGCCCTCATCAACCGTCTCGACGAGGTCCTGTTTCGCGAGCTGCAGAACGGTGGCCCTGGCCGTCTGCCGGCTGAGGCGCAGCATCCGACCCAGCCACGAGATGTACATCGCGTTGTTGGACGCTAGGGCTTCCAGGGCGCGGTATTGGGCGAACGACATACCCATGCCTTGCAGCGCTTGATCCATGGTCACCTCGAGATGGTGCTGACAGCGACGCAGCATCACGACGAGTTCCCATGTGTCCACGAACTCGATGGAGACCGGTGTCGCACATGCCGTGTTCATACCGGGTGTCACCGACACTCGATTCCTTCGCCAAGGCGAAGAGGACCTCTCCTGGGTGTCTCCCGTCGGCATGTCATAGGGCTGCCAGTGTTCTTCGCAGCACGCAGTCGTTCGCCCCATGACAAGTGCCTGGGCGAGAAAGGGTAGATGGTTGATCGGGAAGGGAACTGGCGAGGCGCCCCGATCAGAGCTAGTTCGGGAGGTTCGGGGTCAGCTCGATGATGTCGGCGCTCCCGCGCCACCGCTGGATCGACTCCGCCGGCGCCCCCGCCCGGCTCTTGCGCTTATCGACCAGCCACTTCGCGGCCTCTTCCCACTCCGCGCCCTCGAGCACCCGCTGCGCCGCCGTGAACTCCTCCAGCGACGTGTCGCGACCCTTGCGTCGCGTGATCACCAACATCTCCTGCGCATCGGGCACGCCGGGCACCGTCTGCTCCTCCGGTCCGACCTCGCGCTGCGACACCACGTAGATCTTGCCGTTCTTGTACGCGAACCACACCGGCGCCGTGCGCCGGCGCCCGCCCCGCTCGTACCCGACCCAGATCACGTCGGACTTCTTCAGCCCTTCCTCGGTCTCCTTCGACAGCTTCTCCGCCGACGTCTGTACGAACACCGGAAACTCGATCTCACCCACGATCTGGTCGTCGAGGATGAACGACGCCACGTACGTGCCCGATTCGTCGAACACGCCGTCCTCGACGTGATCCAGCTCCACCGTCAATTCCATGGCTCCGCGCATCCGGCGAACCTCGGGTCCCCATCGGTGGATCGTGCGCCCCGACGGGCCGATCAACCGGACCTCCTCGGTCACGAAGCCCACCGGCACCTTCCACGCCCGGAAGATCACGAACGGCATCGCCGGTCCGGGCTGGCCCACCAGGTACACGCCGTCGTTGGCCTTGTTGCCGTAGGCCTCCCATACTCGGGCGTCGACCACGGCTGCGGCGACGAGTTCTCCGACCAGCTCCATCGAGCGGAGAGGATACCCGAGGAAGGGGTCAGACCGTGCGCGCGAGCCACAGGCGTGGCTCGCCGATCTCGGGCAGGGACGGCATCGCTTCGGCCGAGTCCCACATCCGCGCCAGCGTGGCCTCGTCCGTCTGCTCCACGACGGTGTCGCAGAACGCGCGTCCCTTCACGTACTGCTCACGCTTCATCTCGATGCCCAGCAGCCGCTCGAACACCGGATCACCGGCCTCGCCCTCGCGATAGCGGCGCATCGCCTCCTCGATCCGGCCGTACGAGGGGAGCAGTTCGGCACCCAGCGCGTGCATCACATGGTCGCCGTACCCTTCGGCCGCCGCCATGAACGACTGGATCCGCCCCAGCTTGATCCGCTGCTCGTCGTCGAGTTCGGCACCGAAGAGGCCTTCGTCGCCCTCGAGCAACCCCTGCAGCGCCTCGGGATCGGCACCGTCCATCGTCATCAATTTCGCCTGCATGCCCTCGACGTCGATCGTGAGCGTCGACAGGAAATCGTCCAACAGCTCCGAGAACCGGTCCCGCGCCCACGGCCGGGCGAACTCGAACCGGTGGGTCACCTCGTGGAACGCCACCCACGTGCGGAAGTCGGTGGGGTCGAGCGACCAGTCACCTTCGAACTGACGGATGTTCGCCACGACGAAGAGCACCGCGCCCGGACCCGATCGGGGCACCGCCACGTCGTACTGGCCCAGCACCCGCTGCGCCAGGAAGCCGAGAACCGAACCCACCTGTGCGCCCATCAGCAGCGGGGAGATCTGCGCCAGCATGCCGCTCATCGCCTGCATCTCCGCGGGCATGGAGTCACTCTGGGCTCGCATCATCGCCTCGGACACGCGTTGCGCGGCCGGCTCCAGCAGCGCCTTCATGCTCTCGGCGTTCGCGTTGATCCACTCGGCCCGGCGGATCGCGCGGACCTCGGCGACGTCGGTGGGCGCATCGAGGCCGGTGAATCGCGCGACGTGCAGCTCCGCGACGCGAACCGCTTCGGTGAAGCCCGAGCGTTCTTCGTCGGACGGCTCGCGGTCCTCGCCCGCTTCGACGGCGCTCGCCACGCCCACCTGGCGTGCGAGCTCCCAATTGATGGGTCCGCTCGAGGACGCCATCACGCGCTGCATCTCGCGGAACAGCGGCGCGTCACGCAGGGATTCGGGGTCCATCCCGAACGGGAAACCGCCGAGGCCACCGGGGGGGTCGCTCATCCCGCCATCCTACGACCGCGCCTTCGTTACGATGGCGCCGTGTCGCGGCCCTCATCACCCCTGCGTTCGACCACGCGCATCCTCGCGCGGGTGCAGTCGGATCCGCTGTCCGCGGACGAGGCGTTGGCCTTCGTCGCCGATCCCGGCGCGGGCGGCACCTGTGTGTTCCTGGGGACCGTGCGGGACCACTCGAAGGCCGGCGACGTCACCGGGCTCACCTACGAGGCCTGGGACGATCTCGCGCTGAAGCGCCTGGAGGAGATAGCGGGTGAGGCTCGCGACCGCTGGGACCTGTGCGCCGTGTCGTTGCTCCATCGGACCGGAGTACTGCAGGTTGGGGAGACCAGCGTGATCGTCGCCGCCTCAGCCCCACACCGGGCCGACGCCTTCGAAGCCGCCCGCCACGCCATCGAACGCCTCAAGGCAGACGTCCCCATCTGGAAGAAGGAGGGCCTCGTCACCGGCGAGTCCCACTGGATCATGGGGAGCTGACGTGGGGCGCGACCTCGCGATCGACCTGGGGACGGCGAACACGCTCGTCTACCGCCAGGGCGACGGCATCGTGTTCGACGAGCCGTGCGTCGTGGCGATGCACTCGGGGACGGGGGAGGTGGTCGCCATGGGTGAGGAAGCCTGGCAGATGATCGGCGGCGACTCCGGCAGCGTGGTCGCGGTGCGTCCCTTGCGCAAGGGGACGATGACCGAGTTCGACATCACCCAGCGCATGCTCGAGGTGGTGATCCGCAAGGTGGGCGCCACGCGGTTCCCTCGGCCTCGCGTGCTCGTGGCGGTGCCGTCGATGGCCTCGGAGGTCGAGAAACGCGCGATCGAGGAAGCCGTCAAGTTCGCCGGTGTGCGCCAGGTGACCCTGGTCGAAGAACCGCTCGCCGCGGCGATCGGCGCCGGTCTGCCCGTGCACGAACCGGTGGGCAACCTGGTGGTCGACATCGGTGGCGGCCGCTCGGAGATGGCGGTGGTGTCGATGGGGGGTGTGGTCAGCGGCCGCTCCGCCCCGGTGGGCGGGTTCGACCTCGACGAGGCGGTGCAACGTCACATCAAGGACGAGTACGGCGTGGCGATCGGCGAGAAGGCCGCCGAGGAGATCAAGATCGCGATCGGTTCGGCCTTCCCCACGCCGACCAGCAAGGCGGCCGTGGTGACCGGACGCGAACTCGCGACCGGCAACACGGTAGAGGTGCGCATCGACGAGGCGGAGATCCGGCAAGCGATCGGTGTACCCATCCGCGGCATCGTCGACGCCGCCCGCCACACCCTCGCCGAGGCGCCGCCCGAACTGACGCACGACGTCCTGGAGACCGGCATGTTCCTCACCGGTGGCGGGAGCCTGCTGCGTGGCATCGACATGCTGCTGGCGCAGGAGTGCGAGGTGCCCGTCCACGTCGTCGAGCGCCCCCTGGAGACCGTCGCGGTGGGAACCGGTCGGATGCTGGAGCACCTCGAGGACTATCGCTCGGCGTTCCAGTTGGTGCGGCGTCACTGACCCCTGCCGGGTCGGGTGCTACCCGGCGTTGGAGATGAGCCTGGCGATCATCGTGCCCGCCAGGTAGAGCGTTCCGGCGATGGCGATCGCCCCGAGGCCCACCGCCACCAGCAGGCCCAGTGCACCACCCAACCGTGAGTGCCAGGACGGACGGGCGCCCACCACCGGGATCGAGCCCGCCTCGGGCGAGAGTTCCACGCGCCGAGGGCCCTGCGGTGGCGCGGGACGTGCCTTGCCGGGCGAGTCGACGTCGCCGCCGGCCCACTCCTCGACGTCGGACGGCGTGGTGACCGCGGTCGCCTGCCCGCCGACGCTGCCTGCCGCCGCCGGCTCTGGGGACAGCCCGTCCTCGAGCGTTCCCGAGGCAGGCTCGCCGCCATCGGTGAGGCGATAGACCAGGACGCTCACCGTCACGGCGATCGCGATGACGATCAGGAAACCCACGGGGGCACCCCTGCGGTCAGCATCGTTCGAGGGTACCCCCGGGCCAGGGGTGCGTGAAGCCACAACGGCCTGCGTTCGAGGCGGCCCCCCGTAGTATCGGTGCGCCCATGAAACGCCCGATCCGCATCGCGGCCCTGGTCGCCCTGTTCGGCCTCACGTTGTTCGCGTGCTACTTCCGCCTGCCGTACTACGCAGTGGGGCCCGGTCCCGCCCGCGAGGTCGGGCCGTTGATCGACGTGAAGGGCCACCAGCGCTACGACTCCGCGGGCAAGCTCATCATGACCACCGTGAGCTACGCCCAGGTGACGGCGCTCCAGGCGCTCGGGGCGTGGTTCGACCCGGTCACGCAGGTGGTGCACCGGGACGAACTGTTCGCGCCCGGCGAGGACCCCTCCACCGAACGCCAACGGGCGATCTCCGAGATGGACACCAGCAAGATCAACGCCACCTACGTCGTCATGCAGCACCTCACGGACTACCCGAAGGAGCACGCCGACGGCGCGTTGATCCAGGCCACGGTCGAAGGCTGCCCCGCCTTCGACGAGCTCTTCCCCGGCGACCTGATCACGGCGATCGACGGTGAGCCCGTGGGGTCGAGCAAGGAGGCGAGCACGGCGATCGACGAGGTGCCGGACGACGAACCCATCGCGTTCACCGTGCGGGCGGCCGGGGAGACCCACGACGTCTCGCTCACCCGCGAAGCGTGTGCGAAGAACGACCCGGAGCGGTACGTGGGGATCAGCACGGTCAATCCGTTCCCCATCCCGGTGTCGATCTCCAGCGGCGACATCGGGGGCCCGTCTGCCGGGCTCATGTTCTCCCTGGGCCTCTACGACGCCCTGACCCCGGGCGACCTCACGGACGGTCGCACGATCGCCGGCACCGGGACGATGGCGCCCGACGGCACCGTGGGTCCGATCGGCGGGATCACCGACAAGGTCGTCGCCGCCGAGCGTGTGGGGGCCACCGTGTTCCTGGTGCCGAAGGACAACATGGCCGAACTCGAGGGTGTCGACGTCGGCGACATGCAGCTGATCTCGGTGGGCACGTTCGACCAGGCGATCAGCGAGCTCGAGGCACTGGGGGGCGAAGCGTCGGAACCGTCGTAGCCAGACCCATCGGGTAGGCTCCCAACACACCCATGTCGACCGTCCGACTCCCCAGCCGCCAGCGTCGCTGGCCCGCATACGTGATCGTCGCGATCGTCCTGCTCGGGCTGTTGTTCACGATCATGTCGCAGTTCTACGTGGACCTGTTGTGGTTCCGCGAGGTGGGCTACACGACGGTGTTCTGGACCGAACTGCGCACCAAGCTGCTGCTGGGGGTCGCGTTCGGGGCCGTGTTCTTCGCGGTGCTGTACGTCAACCTGTTGATCGTTCGGCGTATCGCGCCCACCACCCGGTTCCTCACGCCCGACCAGGAAGCGATCGAGCGGGTGCGCCAGGCGTTCGAACCGTACCTGCGCTGGCTGATCCCGGTGGGGTGCGCGGTCCTGGCGTTGCTGGTCGCGATCGGGGTCACGCGCGAGTGGCAGACCTTCCTGCTGTGGCGCAACTCGAGCGGCGTGGAGTTCGGCGATCCCGAGCCCTTGTTCCATCGCGATCCCGCCTTCTACATCTTCACGTTGCCCTGGCTGAAGTTCCTCCAGGGCTGGCTGTTCTCGGCGCTCGTCGGGATCACGCTGCTCACCGGCATCGCGCACCTGCTCTGGGGCGGCATCCGCCCGCAGGCGCCCGCGTGGTCCGAGCGAGTGACGCCCGCCACCCGCGCGCACCTGTCGGTGCTGCTGGGGCTCATCATGCTGGCGAAGGCCTGGGGCTACTACCTGGGTCGGTTCGACCTCCTGGGTTCGACGCGCGGTGTCGTCCAGGGAGCGTCCTACACCGACGTCAACGCGCAGCTGCCGGCGCTCAACTTCCTCATGATCGCGGCGTTGATCTGCGCCGTGCTGTTCCTGGTGAACATCCGGGTGAGGTTGTGGAGCCTGCCGGTGATCGCGGTGGCCCTCCTGGCGTTGGTCTCGGTGCTGCTGGGGACGGCCTATCCGTCGTTCGTGCAGCGCTTCCGCGTGGCGCCTCAGGAATTCCAGCGGGAGAAGCCGTACATCGATGACAACATCCAAGGGACCAGACGGGCGTTCGCGATCGGAGACGACGATGTCACCATCCCGGCGACGCGTCCCTACGTGCCGCAGGTGACGGCCTCCGACCTCAAGGACAACCGGGCCACGATCGACAACATCCGCCTGTGGCGGCGGTCCGTGATCCTGGAGAACTACCAATCGCTCCAGCGGATCCGGTCCTATTACGAGTTCCGCGACGTCGACGTCGACCGCTACACGCTGGACGGTGAGCGCCGCGTGGTGATGATGTCCGGTCGCGAGGTGAGCCAGGCCGGGATCCAGGTCGATGCGCAGACCTGGCAGAACGAGCATCTCGTCTACACCCATGGGTACGGGGCGGTGAGCGCGCTGGTCAACCAGGCGACGGACGAAGGCGCCCCCAGCCTGACGCTCGCCGACATCCCGGTGCGCAGCGACCCGGGGCCGGAACTCAGCCAGCCGCGGATCTACTTCGGCGAGGGCAGCACCGGCGACACACCGTTCGTCGTGGTGGGCACGAAGACCGCTGAACTCGACTACGAGGGCTCCACGGCGCCTTACGCCTACGACGGCACGGGCGGCATCCCGATGGGCAACCCGTTGCAGCGCGCATTGTTCGCGTGGCGCTTCCGCGACGTGAACCTGCTGATCTCGGGCCAGATCAGCAGCACGAGCCGCATCATGATCTACCGCGACATCGCCCAGCGCGTGCCCAAGCCCGTGCCGTTCCTCACGTTCGACCAGGATCCGTACTTCGCGGTCAGCGCGGGACGACCGGTGTGGATCTGGGACGCCTACACCACGACGAACCAGTACCCGTACTCCCAGTCGCTGAACCTGAGCGAATCCACCGACGGGCAGCTCCCACCGCAGTTGGTCAACTACATGCGGAACTCGGTGAAGGCGGTCACCGATGCCTACAACGGGACGATGACCTACTACGCGAACCTGAGCGATCCGATCATCCAGGTGTGGGACCGCGCCTTCCCCGGACTGCTGACCCCGATCGAAGCTGCGCCCACCGACCTTCAGGAGCACTTCCGGTACCCGGAGAACATCTTCCAGACGCAGGCGACGCAGTTCGCCAACTACCACGTGACCGACGCGCAGGTCTTCTATCAGAAGCAGGACCGTTGGGAGGTGCCGGCCGACCCCACCGTGGGATTGACGACCACCGGCACGGCGCCGCTCGAGCCCATCGCGCCGACGACGACGAGCGCCGCGAGGCTCCGGCCCTACTACCTCCTGATGAAGGCCCCCGGCGACACCGTCGAGCGCTTCCAGCTGGTGTTGCCCTTCGTGCCCGAGGGCCGGCAGAACATGGTGGCCTGGATGACCGCCAACTCCGATCCAGGGCCGGACTACGGCCGGATGCTGGCCCTCGAGTTGCCCGACGGCGCGAACGTCGACGGGCCGTCGGTGGTGTTCTCGCGGATCAACCAGAACCCGCAGTTCTCGGCGGAACGCACCCTGCTCGGTCAGGGCGGTTCCCAGATCCTCTTCGGCGACTTCCTGGTGATCCCGATGAGTGACTCGTTCCTGTACATCCAGCCGGTCTACGTGCGATCGAACCAGACGACCTCGGTTCCCGAACTCAAGCGCGTCGTGGTGGCGAACGGTGACTCGGTGGGCGTCGGGAACACCTTGCAGGAGGCGCTCGCCGAATCCGTCAAGGGCCAGGTCGACAACGGCGGCGGTGAACCAGGCGGCGGTGGCGGGAACGAGCAGACGGTCAACGACCTGTTGAACCAGGCGCTCGACCACTTCCAGGCTGCCCAGGACGCGCTGACCGCCGGGAACCTGGCGCTCTACCAGAGCGAGCTCGACCAGGCACAACAGCTCGTCGAGCAGGCGAACGAACTGGCGGGCCAGCAGGCCGATGGTGGGACTGGAGCCACGGGAGCCACCGGCTCGACCGTAACGCCCAGCGCCAGCGCGAGCCCGAGTGCCAGCACCTAGTCGGGCAGGCGGAACGACAGGTCGGCCTCTACGTCGGCGACGTCCATCTGCGCCTTCTGCAGGTGACCGCTGTAGTCCCAGTTCATCGACTGCCACTTCGTGAACTGATCCAGGACCCACACACCGGACTGCCGCGAGCCGTTGCCGCTCTTGCCGTTGCCGCCGAACGGCAGATGGGCCTCGGCGCCGCTGGTGGAGTTGTTGACGCTCACCATGCCCGCCGAGATCCGCTCGCGGAACCGGAACGCGTGGAGCGGATCGCGTGTGTAGACGCTGCTCGACAAGCCGTACCCGTGGCCGTTCGCCAGGGCCATGGCCTCGTCGAAATCGGCGAACGACGCGACCCCCACGATCGGACCGAACGTCTCGGTCGCGTAGAGGGCGTCATCGATCGTGACGCCGTCCACGATCGTGGGGTGGTAGAAGAGGCCGGCTTCGGCGTCGCCGACGAACCCTTCACGCGGGTTGCCGGCGGCGATCCGCCCGACGCCCGTGGAGCCCAACACCCGCTGATGAGGCTCGATCAGCTCAAGCCACTGCTCGAAACGGTCGGCGAAGCGCTGGGAGATCATCGGGCCGTACAGCACGGCCTGGGTCGGGTCGCCGATCGCGGCGCCACCGACCGCGGCATCGAACCGTGCGACGAACTCGTCGTGGATCGATGCGTGGACGATCGCGGTCCCGAGCGACGTGCAGCGCTGACCGGCCGTGCCGAAGCCGCTGAACAGCGCGCCCTCCACCGCCAGGTCAAGGTCGGCGTCGGGCATCACCACGAGGGGGTTCTTGCCTCCCAGTTCGAGGCACGGGTTCTGTAGGTGCCGGCCCGCGAGCTCGCCGATGCTTCGTCCCACGTCGCTCGAACCGGTGAAGCCGATCTTGTCGAGCACGCCCTCGTCGAGCGCGCGTTCGAGCCCTTCGAACGTCTGCACGCCCTCGGCCAGCACCAGGTTGAACACGCCCTCGGGCAACCCGGCGTGCAAGAGGAGCTGGGCGAACGCTTCAGCGGTGGCGGGGGTGTACTCGGCCGGCTTCCACACGACCGCGTTGCCGCACACGAGTGCGGGCACGATGTACCAGGACGGGACCGCGACGGGGAAGTTCCCGGCGGTGACGATGGCCGCGACGCCCACCGGCGTGCGGAACGTGAAGAGCTGCTTGTCCGGCATCTCGCTCGGCACGGTCTGCCCGTAGAGCCGCCGGCCCTCACCCAGGAAGAAGTTGCAGGTGTCGATGACCTCCTGCACCTCGCCGCGCGACTCCGCGATGGGCTTGCCGATCTCCCGGGTGATCAGGGCGCTGAGGGCCTCGAAGTTGTCCTCCACCAGCCGCCCGAACTGCTGGATCGCCCGGCCGCGCACGGGCGCGGGGGTGGCGGCCCAACCACGCTGGGCGTCCTTGGCCACGCGGCAGGCCTCGAGGAACGTGTCGGCGTCCGCGAGCGCGGCCTCGGCCACGACCACGTCGAGGTTCGCGGGGTTCGGGATCGTGAGGGTGGTGACCGATGCGTCGACCGGCTTGCCTGCGATGAGCGATGCCACGGTTCGGGTCATGCAGGCATGGTAGCCCCGAGCGGCTGAACGCACCTCGCCCGCAAGGGCGGTCGTCAACCGACGTGAGGTCTCAGCCGATGGCTATCTCATGGGTCGTTCGATGACGTGGTGGATCGGCGTGCTGGCGGTCGTTGCCGCCGCCGGCCTTACGATCGGCGGCGTGATCGCCCTGCGGTCTCCAGCCGGCCCCGGATCTCCAGCTGCAGTGACCAGCGGAGCGGCACCGATCGTCGCCCGGCTCTCGATCCCTCGGGTCGGGGACTGCGGGAGCCATCGGCGTGGCACGGTCACGCCCGTGGCGTGCTCGGATCGGAGCGCCGACGTCGTCGTCGCCGACCGCTTGGTGCTGGGGGATCCGCAGATGCTGTGTCCCCTGTTCGATCGCACCTCGGTCCTCGCCACGGCGGCCGGTGAGTCGTTCACGGTGTGCTGGGTGCCGACCGGCGGTGGCCCCGAGCGCCGTTTCGGTCCTGCGACCCTTCGTGGTGCGGCCTCCGCGGAGCCGAGCCTGCCCGTCGGCACCTGTGGCGACGTCCACGATCAACACGTCCACGCGCCGCAAACCTGCGACGACACCAGCGCCGATGGGGTCGTCGTTATGGTGCTTGAGGCGAACCAAGATCCGGGCTCGTGCCCGGCCTCAACGCTCCTCGCGACCGCGGACCCAGCCGGTGGTTGGAACTGCTGGGGCCCCGACCCCTCCTGATCGGCGGATCGGAGTAACGGAACCGCTCGTTCGTGTGACTCTGGAGGTGAACACATGATCGAAGA
>JBKPMF010000073.1:0-2426 GCA_046732015.1 Actinomycetota bacterium | reverse complement strand
CGTCGGTGCTGGCTCGGCCGCCGGTGGCCGCCGCCGAGGTCACCGCGACGGCGGCGCTGGCTGCGGGCCTGGCCAGTGGCCTCGCCCTCTTCCTGGGTACCCGCGTGTTCGTCTGGGTCGCAGCGCATTGGGAGCCGTTCCGGCGCGACGTCGTGGAGAAGTACTCCGAGGCCGCCGAGGTGTCGCTCACCCGCTCGCTGGTGCTGTCCCTGGTGATCATGGTCCCGTCGGAAGAGTTCTTCTGGCGAGGACTGTTCCAGGGGCGGATCGCCGTCGCGATGGTGGCGGGGGTTGCCGCGGTGGTGGCGTGGTCCGGGTACGTCGTGGCCAACGTCTCGAGCCGCTCCCTGCCGATCGTGGCGGGTGCGGTGGTGGGCGGAGCGCTGTGGACCGGGCTCGCCTGGTGGTCGGGCGGCGTGCTGGCGAGTCTCGCGAGCCATATCCTGTGGACGGGGTTGATGCTCGCGCTGCCGCCGGGAGCCGGCCGACCCAGGTTCCGGTTCCGTTCCGGCGCCCAGACCGGAGAGAGGTGAACGCGTGAGCTTCCTGTCGACCGCGGTCCAGCAGGTCTTGGACGAGGGGCCGTTCTGTGCCGTGGCCACGGCGACGCCGCGCGGTCCACACTGCACCCCGCTGGTGTTCGCGGCTTCGGGCGGCCGGATCTGGCTCACCACGTCTCGTGGCTCGGTGAAGACCCGCGCGTGGAAGGTGGACCCGAGCGTCTCGGGACTCGTCCGCTCCGGGGGGCTGTCCGTGACCTTCACCGGCCACGTCAAGACCTACGACGCGCTGGACCGTGGCACGTGGGGCGCGGCGGTCGCGGGGGCCACCTCCATCGCGCGGGCCACCGCGAAGTTCTCGAAGAAGAACGCTCGATTCTTCGCCGGCTACGCCCTCGATGCCCGGCAGGTGCCGTTGGCGTGGACGCCCCCGGGCCGGGTGTTCGTGGGCATCGATCTCGAACGGACGGCGCTGCTCGACGAGGACGGCGTCCAGGAGGGCCGCGGACGTTGGGGCGGCGAAGCCGTGTCGCACGCGACGTTCCGCTCGCACAAGCAAGGCCC
Source organism: Actinomycetota bacterium (assembly GCA_046732015.1). Classification (GTDB taxonomy): domain Bacteria; phylum Actinomycetota; class UBA4738; order UBA4738; family HRBIN12; genus JAOUEA01. The sequence continues at coordinate 1,362 of JBKPMF010000073.1, read as the reverse complement.
GGATCCGCTCGCCGAGCTGCCCGCCGACATCGCGGCCTCGCTCGGCCGCAGTGGAGAGGGCGTGCTGACCGTCGCGGGCGCACGGGGGCCGGTGGCCCTACCGGCGCGGTGGCTCGCCGAACCTTCCGCGCTGTACGTCGCGCTCCCCGCAGAAACGCTCGCCCTCGCCGGAGCCGGGCCGACCGCGGCGATGGCGCTCACGATCGATCAGGCCAGCGAATGGCGAGCCCGCGACATGGTGGGGGCCATGGTGCAGGGCGAAGGCTCGATCTACCTCCTGGACTCCCTGGGGTCGGGCGCGAAGACCGCGAAGGCCCTGGCGGCCGGCCTGCATCCGGGCTCTGACGCCCTCGTGCGCCTGGTTCCCTCGCGCCTGGTCTGGTGGAAGGGTTGGTCCAGCGGGAGCGCACCGGTCGGATGACCACCGTCGAGTTTTCGGTGGAGGTCGAAGCGCCGCCCGAGCAGGTCTGGGCGGTGGCGAGCGACCCCCGCAACCTCCCGCACTGGGACCGCCACGTGGTATCCGTGGCCCTGCCGGAGGGTGGCATGAAGCTCGGCGCCCGCTATTCGGTGGTGATGGGCTTCATGGGCGTCAACTCCACGGTGCGCGCCGAGGTGCTGGAGTGGGAACCTCCGTGGCGCTCGAAGGTCCACCTGAGCGGCCTGCTCGATGCGATCGTCACCACATCGGTGGGCTCATTGCCGTATGAGCGCAGCATGCTGCGGCACGAGGTCGACTACCGGTTCCGAGGTCCGCTCGGTGGGTTCGCGGCCGCCAGCTTGAACGCGGTGGGTGGCGCCCAGATGGGCCTGCGTCACGGGGTGCTGGCGCAGAAGGCCGAGATCGAATCGATGGCCCAGCGCTAACGCTGCTTGTTCATCCGCCCCTTGCCCAGCTCGAAGCGTCCCATCAGCCACCCCGCGACCAGGCCGAGCAGCCCGGCCACCGCGATCGCGAGCCACAGCGGAGCGCGGACCTCGATGAAGGTGAAGGAGATCCGAACCTCCTCGGTGTTCTGGAGCAGGAACAGCAGGAACGCCACGACCACCACGATCAGCAGGATCGTGCGTGCCTTGACCTTGGACCCCTTCGGTTGGCCCGGATCGAAATCGTCCCGTCCCGTGTTGTCCTCGAGCATGGGCTTCGCGCCTCCTGTGACGAGCGTCGCCGCCATCATGCATGATTCCCCGCCGTGAACCTTCGAAGCGTGATCAAGGGCGTGACGCTCGCTGCGACGGCGGCCGGCGTCGGCTACGCCGCGCTCCGCACCGCCGACGGCGAGCGGCTGGACCGGGCGCTCTTCGAGGCGGGCAACACCGATGCCGGACCCGGCGCCGACCGCTTCTTCCTCGGGGTGACGG
>JBKPMF010000072.1:0-5236 GCA_046732015.1 Actinomycetota bacterium | reverse complement strand
TACCAGTTCATGGTGTTCTCCGGCATCGCGATCGGGTTCATAGGCTTCGGCGTGTGGGCCCACCACATGTTCGCGGCGGGGCTGGGGCCGGTCGCGAACACGGCGTTCGGTGTCTCGACCGCCATCATCGCGATCCCGACCGGGGTGAAGATCTTCAACTGGATGGCGACCCTGCACGGCGGCGATCTCCGCTTCACGAGCCCGATGTTGTACGCGATCGGGGCGGTGACGATGTTCGTGATCGGCGGCCTGTCGGGCGTGACGCACGCCGTCGTGCCGTCGGACTACCAGCAGACGGACACGTACTACGTCGTTGCCCACTTCCACTACGTGATCTTCGGGGGCAGCGTGTTCGCCTTCTTCGGGGCCTTCCACTACTGGTGGCCGAAGGTGTTCGGGCGCCAACTCTCCGAGGCGCTCGGCAAGGTGGCCTTCTGGATCCTGTTGATCGGGTTCAACCTGACCTTCGGGCCGATGCACATCCTCGGACTCTCGGGCATGATCCGTCGCGAGTACACCTACCCCGAGTCGCTCGGCCTGGCGTTCTGGAACCAGATCGCGACGTTGGGGGCCTTCCTGATCGCGCTGTCCGTCCTGACGTTCATGGTGAACGTCCTGCGGACGCAGATCCAGAAGCGGCCGCTGACCTCGCAGGATCCCTGGGACGCGCGCACCCTGGAGTGGATGACCTCGTGCCCGCCGGCGGTGCACAACTTCGATGAGATCCCCCAGGTCCACTCGCTCGATGAGTTCTGGCACCGCAAGTACGTCGAGGACGAGAAGACGGGCACACTGGTTCCGGCCCAGGCCGGTGCCGCCCAGGACCACGACGACGGCCACGGGGAGGGCGGGCACGGGATCCATCTGCCCAGTCCGTCGTACTGGCCGTTGGTCTCCGCGGTGGGCTTGCCCGTCATCGCCTATGGCGTCCTGTACTCCTGGTGGCTGGTCGCCGCCGGGGCATTGGTGGTCCTGGTGGGCTTCATGGGCTGGGCCGTCGAACCCTCGGTGGCGGAGGACTGACGATGGCGATGGCGATCGAGAAGCCGCATGCCGCTGGAGGCGGAGAGCATGAGACCACCACCGGGCTGCCGAACACCAAGCTCGCGATGTGGTTGTTCCTGGCCTCCGAGTGCCTCTTGTTCGGCGCCCTGATCAGCACGTACGTCCTGTACCGGGGCGCCAGCACGGTGGGCCCGTATCCGGCCGACGTGTTCGACATCCCCTACACGTCCGTGTCCTCGTTCGTGCTGCTGGCCTCGTCGCTCACCATGGTCCTGGCGCTCACCGCCGCCCAGAAGCGGGATGTACCGCGCATGCGGCTCTGGCTGCTGGCCACCGCCCTGCTGGGCCTGACCTTCGTGGGCGGCCAGGTGTACGAGTTCACGGCCTTCTACCACGAGGGCCTGGCGCTCACGACGAACCTGTTCGGCACCACCTTCTACGTGCTGACCGGCTTCCACGGGGTGCACGTCACCGTGGGGATCTTCCTGCTGCTGTCGCTCGTGGGCCTGTCCGGCGCCGATCGCCTGCCCGACGATGCCGGGTTCCCCGTGGAGATGGTGGGGCTCTACTGGCACTTCGTCGACATCGTGTGGATCATCATCTTCACGGTGATCTACCTGATCCCGACCGGCCCGACGCCGGCCAACTAGGAGCGCGCCGTGGCCGACACCGAAACCCCGTTCCAGCAAGAGCTCGGGCAGGAGGATCTGGCCGACCCCCGCGAGTCGCAGGCGGTGCACCGCGAGCACCCCAGCGCCAAGGAGTACATCCGCATCGGGATCATCCTGGCGGTGCTCACGGCCCTGGAGATCGCCGCCTCCTACGCCGACGTGCGACGGGCGATCCTGATCCCCACGCTCTACGCCCTGGCGTTCGTGAAGTTCGCGTTGGTCGTGCTGTGGTTCATGCACCTGAAGTTCGATGACCGGCGCTACGCGCGGTTCTTCGTGATGGGGCTCGCGCTCGCGGGCACGCTGTACCTGATCGTGTTGATCACGTTCAAGGTGTTCCTGAGGTAGGTGACCGACATGCTTCCCGCGTGGCACGTGCACCCCGACGTCTGGCTGCTGTTCGGATCGATCATCGCGGCCTACCTGATCGCCGGCCGCCGTCACGAGCGCGCCACGGGTGAAGCCACCGAGCCCAGGAAGCGTCGCCTGTTCCTCCTCGGCATGGGCGTGTTGTGGCTGGGGGCCGACTGGCCGATCCACGACCTGGCCGAGCGCTACCTCTACAGCATGCACATGACCCAGCACCTGCTGTTCACGCTGGTGGCCGCGCCGATCCTCATCGCCGGGATGCCCGTGTGGCTGTTGCGGGAACTGCTGGCGCCGGCGCCGATCCGCCGCATCTTCCGGTTCATGACACGTCCGCTGGTGGCGTTGATCTTCTTCAACGCGGTGCTGCTGTTCACCCACTGGCCCGAGGTGGTGGCGGCGTCGGTAGGATCCGAACTCGTCCACCTGGGGCTCCACGTGTTGATCGTCACCTCCGCCCTGGTGATGTGGTGGCCGGTGATGTCTCCGCTGCCCGAGATGCCCTCGTTGCCCCCGCCCGGGCAGATGCTTTACCTGTTCCTGCAGTCGCTGGCCCCCACCATCCCGGCGTCGTTCCTGACGTTCGGGCACACGCCGCTGTATCCGGTGTACGCCACGTTCCCGCGGATCTGGGGGATCGACGCGCTCACCGATCAGCTGATCGCGGGATTGATCATGAAGCTCCTGGGCGGGCTGTTGCTGTGGGGGGTCATCGCCGTGATCTTCTTCCGCTGGTACAACCAGGAGCAGCGTGACGGGCTGGACCCGACGACCCATCAGAACGTGAGACGAGAGATCGGTGCGGAGTTGAGTCGATGAGCGGACGCGAGAACCGACAGAGTCTGCTGCTGCCGATCCTGTTGCCGGTGGGGATCTTGGCGGTGATCGCCCTGGTGCTGTACGGGTTCTCCCGCATCCTGCTCAATATCACGTCCACGGCGGCCACGGTGGTGGCGTGCATCGCCGCGCTCGCGGTCGTCGCCTTGGCCACCTTCGTCGCCTCGCGCCCCCGGGTGGGGGCGTCGTCGCTGTTCTCGGTCGTAGGCGGTGTCGCCGGTGTGGCGATGTTGGTGGGTGGGCTCGCGCTCTTGGTGGCGCCACCGGCCGAAGAGGGCGAGGGCGGCGGCACCGAGGGGCCGGTCGTCACCTTGGCCGCCCCGGCCGGCGCCTCGGCCAACGGCTTCAGCACGAACAAGCTCGCCGTGCCGGCCGAGGAGGCGTTCACGATCGAGTTCGACAACGAAGAGGCGGGGGTCCAGCACAACGTCGTGATCTACGACGGCAAGGATGCCGAGGCGCCGACGCTCTTCACGGGCGAGGTGGTCATCGGCCCGAAGACGACGCCGTACTCCGTCGATGCGTTGCCCGAAGGCAACTACTTCTTCCATTGTGAGATCCACCCGACGACGATGACGGGAGAGGTCATCGCCAAACCTGGAAGCGGCGGTGAGCCCAGCGGCGATCAGGGTGGTGGCGCCGGCACGCCCACGATCGCGGCGCAGGGGACGGCGTTCAACACGTCCGAGCTGGCGTTCAAAGCCGAAACGCCCACCCCGCTGGAGTTCGACAACCAGGACGATGCGGCGGTCACCGGGCCGCACAACGTGTCGATCTACGACGGCGATGCCGCGCTGTTCACCGGCGACCTGATCAACGGCCCGCAGCAGGTGACCTACGACATCCCTGCACTGAAACCGGGGGAGTACCAGTTCCATTGCGACGTCCACCCCGACATGGCCGGCACCGTCACGGTGACCTGACCCGCGGGGCGTCACCGGTTCGCCACTGACGTCCGGTCGACCCGGCGGTAGCGTGGCCCCGTGCGCAAGGTGGCGGTCATCGTGGTGGCGGCGTTGGTAGTGAGCCTGTTGGCCGCCTTCGTCTTCCGTCCCCGCGGCGGCGACCCGCGCCTCGAAGGCGGCGTCGTCGAGATGGATCAGCCCATGCCGGATCTGACGGCGATCGACACCGTCTCGGGCGACCCATTGCCGGCGGACGCGTTCGAGGGCTCGGTCACCGTGATCAACGTGTGGGCCAACTGGTGCGCGCCGTGCCGGCAGGAGCAGCCCGCGCTCCTGGCCACCCAGGCGAGATACGCGGACCAGGACGTGCGGTTCGTGGGGATCAACTACAACGACGATCTCGAACTGGCACGCCGTTGGGTGGACGATTTCGACGTCACCTATCCCAGCCTCTACGACCCGCAGGGACGGACCGCGGCGCTGCTGGACTATCCGTTCCTGCCCGACACCTACGTCGTGGATGCCGCCGGCACGATCCGCTACGCGATCTACGGCGAGACCGACGAAGCCGAACTGTCGGGCCTGATCGACGACGTGCTCGCCACCGACGCCGCGAGCAGCGGCTAGCGGAGCGGAACGAGCGCGTCGAGCGCGACGGCGCCGAACAACGCCGCGAGGTAGATGAGCGAGTACGTGAACAGGCGCCATGACGCGTTGGCATCGGGACGGCGCCACAGCACCATGGCCCGATAGACGAACACACCACCGAGCCCGACCGCGGCCGTGAGGTAGATCGGCCCCATGTCGCCGACCGGATAGAGCACCCGCGTCGTCGCGAACAGCAGCAGGGAGTACAGGAGGATCTGACGCCGGGTCTCCCGCTCGCCGCGGACCACCGGCATCATCGGCACGCCCGCCGCCGCATAGTCACCCGCGAACCGCATCGACAACGCCCAGAAGTGCGGCGGCGTCCAGACGAACACGATCGCGAACAAGATCCACGCCGGCAGTGCCAGGGAGCCGGTCACCGCGGCCCACCCGACGAGGGCGGGTGCCGCCCCGGCAGCGCCGCCGATCACGATGTTCTGCACCGTGGAGCGCTTGAGCCACATCGTGTAGACGAAGACGTAGAAGGCGATCGCGGCCAGAGACAAGGTGGCCGCGAGCACGTTCACGGTCGAGGCGAGGAAGAAGAACGAGAACGCCCCCAGCCAGAACCCGAAGGCCAGCGCCTGCTCGGGGCTCACCTGGTGCGCCGGGAGCGGCCGTTCGCGGGTCCGCCGCATGATCTGGTCGATGTCGCGGTCCAGGTACATGTTGATGCTGTTGGCCGATCCCGCCGCCAGGGTGCCGCCGACCAGGGTGGCGGCGATCAGCCAGAGCGAGGGGATGCCGCGATCGGCCAGGATCATGGCGGGCACGGTGGTGATCAGCAGCAGGACGATGATGCGG
>JBKPMF010000071.1:0-3435 GCA_046732015.1 Actinomycetota bacterium | reverse complement strand
AGCGCTTGCCACCGGCCGTGAGCAGGTACTTCGCCGTGGTGGCCAGCAGTTCGGAGTCGGCGCCGACGGCCTTCTTCAGGGCGTCCTCGACGCGGTCCAAACGCGCGCGGATGTCCGCTTCCAGCGCGGCGTCCGGCGGCTCGAGGCCGGGGATGACTCGACGACTCATGTCCGTACCTTTCCGACCTCAGGAGGTCTCACCATTTGAGCACCGACGCTTGTTCCAAGATCCCCACGATCAGTCCGGGGAACATGCCCAGTGCGATCGTCACGACGGCCGGGACCACCAGGACGAGCCGGGGGGTGAGCGCATCGTCCCGGTCGTAGTCCCCCTGCGGCTCCTGCATGTACATCACGACGATCACCCGGAGGTAGAAGAACGCGGCCACCACGCTGGACAACACGCCGATCACCGCGAGCGGCCAGGCGCCCGCCCCGATCGCCGAGGCGAACACGCCCACCTTCGCGATGAAGCCGGCCGTGGGTGGGATCCCCGCGAGGGAGAGCATGAAGATGGCCATCAGGCCCGCCAGCAACGGGCTGCGCTTCGACAGGCCCGCGTAGGACGTGATCGAGGTCTGCTCCTCGCCCTTGGCCGAGACCAGCATCACCACCCCGAACGCCCCCAGGGTCATGGCCGAGTACGCCACCAGGTAGAACAGCGCCGAGCGGATCCCGACCGCCGTGCCCGACACGAGGCCGGTGAGGATGAAGCCGGCCTGCGCCACCGAGGAGAACGCCAGCATGCGCTTGATGTCGGTCTGGGCGATCGCCAGCACGGAGCCCACCACGATCGAGAGCGCGGCCAGCACCCAGATCACCGGCTGCCAGTCCCACGTCAGCGGTTGGAACGCCACCATCAGCACGCGGATCAACGCGGCGAAGGCCGCCACCTTCGTCGCGGCCGACATGTAGGCCGTGACCGGTGTGGGCGCGCCCTGGTAGACGTCGGGCGTCCACATGTGGAACGGCGCCGCCGACACCTTGAACCCGAACCCGATCGCCAGGAAAGCGAACGACAGCAGCGCCAGCGCCTGGTTGCCGGTCTGCCCGCTCATCGCGCGCACGATCCGCACGATGTTCGTCGTGTCGACCGCGCCGTAGGCCATGGCCACGCCGTAGAGGAAGAACGCCGACGCGAACGCTCCCAGCAGGAAGTACTTCATCGCCGCCTCGTTCCCGCGACGGGAGCCGGTGATCCCGGTCAACACGTAGAGCGAAAGCGAGAGGATCTCCAGTGCAAGGAACATCACGATCAGGTCGGCGGCGGCGGCGATCAGCGTCATGCCCGCCGTGGCGAACAGCACCAAGGGGTAGTACTCCCCCTTCGCCGCCGCTGGGTCGCGGGAGAAGTAGTGCGTGCCGTAGACCAACCCGAACGCGGCGACCACCAGCAGGATCATGCTCGCCACCACCGCGAACTTGTCCGCGCTGACGCTGCCGCCCAGGACCACCGGGTCGCCGTCCCAGTTCCACAGGCGCAGCGTGGCGATAGCGGCGGCCAGCAGGCCGAGCAGCCCGATCGCCAGATGGATCGAACGATCGGGCTTGCGCACGAGCGCCTCGTACAACAGCCCGATGATGCCGACGCCGACCAGGATCAACTCCGGGAGCACGGGACCGAAGACGAGCGTGGGGGTCTCGATCATCCCTCCTCCTCCGGCAACGCATCGACGGAGGGCACCAGGCGCAGCTGGACGTTCCCGACGTCGGTGGTCTGACCCTGCGGATCGACGTGCGCGATCACCGCTTCGGTCGACGGGTCGATGCGGTCGGTGAGGATCTTCGGGTACACGCCGAACACCAGGAGCAGCACGAGGACGGGTGCCAGCACCGCCACCTCCCGAAGGCTCACATCGGGGAGATGCCGATGCTCATCTCGGACCGGACCGAAGGCCATGCGCTGGTAGGACCACAAGAGGTAGATGGCGGCCAGCACCACCGCGATCGCGGCGATCGAGCCGAACCAGTGGTTCACGGCGAACGTCCCCACGATCACCAGGAACTCGCCCACGAAGCTGTTGAGCCCGGGCAGACCGACCGAGGCGAACACCGCGAACAGGAACGCCCCGGTGAGCCACGGCATCACGCTCGCGAGCCCGCCCATCTTCGCGAGGTCCCGGGTGTGCGTGCGTTCGTACACCATGCCCACCAGCAGGAAGAGCGCGCCCGTAGCCAGGCCGTGGTTCACCATCTGGAGGACGCCGCCGGTCACGGCCTGCTCCGTGAACGCGAAGATCCCCAGCACCACGAACCCGAGGTGGGACACCGAGGAGTAGGCCACCAGCCGCTTGATGTCGGTCTGGATCAGCGCGCAGACCGCGCCGTAGACGATGCCGATCACCGCCAGGATCGACACCGCCGTGGCGAAGTACTTCGACGCGTCGGGGAACAACGCCAGGTTGAAACGGATCAGGCCGTAGGTCCCCACCTTCAACAGCACACCGGCCAGCAGCACCGACCCGGCGGTGGGCGCTTCGGTGTGCGCGTCCGGCAGCCAGGTGTGCAGCGGGAACACGGGTACCTTCACCGCGAACGCGATGAAGAAGCCGCAGAAGAGCCACCGGGCGGTCGCCAACGGGATCGCCGCGCCCACCTGGCCGAGCTGGCGCAGGTCGAACGTGTTCGCCCCGCCCAGGACGGCCCCCGAACGCGAGTACAGGAAGATGATCGAGACCAGCAGGAACGCCGAGCCCGCCATCGTGTACAGGAAGAACTTCACCGCGGCGTAGACGCGACGCTCGCCGCCCCAGCCACCGATCAGCAGGTACATCGGCACCAGGATCGCTTCGAAGAACAGGAAGAACAGCAACAGGTCGAGTGAGACGAACGAGCCGAGCACGGCCGTTTCCAGCGCCAGCATCGCGCCCATGTAGAGCCGCACGTCCGTGTCGATCTTCCACGAAGCCAGGACCGCCACCGGGAACAGGAAGGTGGTGAGCAACACCATCCAGATGCTGATGCCGTCGATGCCCACGAGGTACTGCAGCCCGACGTCCTTGACCCACGTGGCGTGCTCCACCATCTGGAACCCGGCGTCGCCCTGATCGAACCGGCCCAGCACCACCATCGAGACCACGAAGGTGGCCAGCGCCACCACGAGGGTGATCCACCGCGCGGCGTCGTCCTTCAGCTCCTTGCCGCCCACCATGATCACCACCAGGCCCACCAGGGGCAGGAACGTCACGATCGTGAGCAGCCGGTTCACAGGCGGAACCCCACATAGACGACGATCGCGACCGCCCCCACGAACACGGCGGCCGCATACGTGCGGACGAAGCCCGTCTGGATGTTGCGGCCCACCCCCGCCAGGCGCCGGAACGCGCTGCCGATCCCGTTCACGATGCCGTCGATGAACCCGGCGTCGATGCGGTAGGCCGTGAACGCCGCGATCGCCTTGCCGGGCGTGACGATGAGTGCGGCGTAGTACTGGTC
>JBKPMF010000070.1:0-7540 GCA_046732015.1 Actinomycetota bacterium | reverse complement strand
GGTCAAGCTGGTCGAGCAGCATGCCGAAGTCATCCACATCGACATCATGGATGGACATTTCGTACCGCCGATCGCGCTGGGTACGGTCGTGGTGGATTCATTGCGGCCCTACACACAACGCACCCTCCACGGCCACCTCATGGTGGACGCTCCTGAGCAGTTCTTCGAGGAGTTGGCCGACGCAGGGCTCGACGTCGTGTCCTTCCACCACGAAGCGGTGGGCGATCCCGAGCCCGCCATCGAGAAAGCCCGCGCCGCCGGCCTGAAGGTGGGCCTCACCCTCAACATGGAAACGCCCGTCGAGGCGGTCTTCCCGGTGCTCGATCAGGTGGACGACGTGATGCTGATGAGCATCCGGCCGGGGTGGAGCGGGCAAACGCTGAATCCCGAGGTCTACCCACGGCTGGAGTCGATCCGGAGCCAGATCGACCGACAGGGGTTGTCCGTCGACCTCGAGATCGACGGCGGCGTCAAGGTCGACAACGCCCGGGCCGCCGTCGACGCGGGCGCCACGGTCTTGATCGCTGCCAGCGGCATCTTCCAGGCTGCAGACCCTGTCGCCGCAGCGGCTGAACTCGCCTCGATCGCGCGAGGGGAGGCGGCCTAGCCATGCCCGAGACGATCTTGGTCGTCGACGACGATCCGGACATCGCGCGCTTCGTCGAGGTGAACCTGCGCTCGGCGGGCTACGACGTCGCGGTGGCCGGCGACGGAGAAGAAGCCCTGGAGCGCGCCGGCGAGCTCCGCCCCGACCTGGTGCTGCTCGACGTGATGATGCCGCGCATCGACGGCTTCGAGGTCGCCCAGCGCCTCCGCAAGAACCCGCAGACGGCCAACACGTCGATCATCATGCTCACCGCCAAAGCGCTGAGCGCCGACAAGGTCACCGGCCTGCAGTCCGGCGCCGACGACTACATCATCAAGCCCTTCGATCCGATCGAGCTGCTGGCGCGCGTGAAGGGGACGCTGCGCAGGGCTAAGGAGATGCGGAACCTCTCGCCGCTCACCGGCCTGCCCGGCAACATCCGGATCCAGGAGGAGATCGAGCGTCAGGTGCGCGAGGCGCGACCGTTCGCCGTCCTCTACTGCGACCTCGACAACTTCAAGACCTACAACGACCAGAAGGGCTTCGTGCGTGGTGACCGGTTGATCCAGACCACGGCACGCATCATCCAGGACGCCGTCGTCGACAAGGACGGTCCCGAGGGGTTCGTCGGCCACGTCGGCGGCGACGACTTCGTGGCGGTGGTGAGCCCCGACACCGCCGAGGGCGTCGCCCAGCGCATCTGCGAGCGGTTCGACGAGGCCTTGGTCGAGTTCTACGAGCCCGAGGACCGCGAGCGAGGGTTCGTGCGGATGGAAGACCGCAAGGGCGTGCTGCAGGACATCCCGCTGGTCGCGATCAGCGTCGGCATCGCCAGCAGCTCCAACCGCGCGTTCGCCCACTACGGCGAAGCGGTGGCCGTGGCCACCGAGATGAAACAGTTCGCCAAGCGCGATGGCGGCAGCAGCTTCGCCATCGACCAGCGCACCGCATAGGTTCGCGGAACGCCCGCTAGCGGGATCCTTGCCTCGCTCCGTATACTGGCCGGAAGACAACCAACCGTTTCCGGGGCGGGGTGCAACTCCCCACCGGCGGTGACAGTCCGCGACCCTGCCGCAGCCAGCGGTGGGTGGACCCGGTGGAACTCCGGGGCCGACCGTGAGAGTCGGGATGGAAGGGAACGGGTGAACGCGACGACCCGGCCGCGCCGTGCGTGGGCCGCGTCTCGCATCGCCTGACGCTCTCCATCCTCCACGCCTCGGCCGGACCGAACGAGGCGACGCGTGGAGACAGCACGACAGACCCAGATGCGGCGGGCGCTGGCGCTCGCCGAACGCGGCTGGGGCCGTGTGTCTCCCAATCCGATGGTGGGCGCCCTCGTCGTCGACGATCACGATGGTTCGGTGCTCGGCGAAGGCTGGCATGAAGGGCCCGGCACCGCGCACGCCGAGGTGATGGCGCTGGCCGCGGCCGGAGACCTCGCACCCGGGGCCACCGTGGTCAGCACGCTCGAGCCGTGCAACCACTTCGGCCGCACCCCGCCGTGTACCCGCGCGCTGATCGACGCCGGTGTGGCTCGCGTGGTGGTGGCCGCGACCGACCCCAACCTCGGCGATGACACGCCCGGCCTCCTCGAACTCCGCGACGCCGGCATCGACGTCGATCACGGCATGATGGCCGCCGAGTCTCGCCGCCTCAACCGCGCGTTCGAACGCCACGTCACCACAGGCCTCCCGTACGTCACCCTGAAGATGGCCTCGACCCTCGACGGCAAGACCGCGGCGTCCGACGGTTCCTCGCGGTGGATCACCGGCGAGGAGGCGCGCGCCGACGTGCAGCGGCTCCGCGCCTGGGCCGATGCCGTCGTCGTGGGCGCGGGGACGGCGATCGCCGATGACCCTTCACTGACCGTCCGAGATCCGCGTTTCGCCGATGTGCGGGCGCCGATGCGGGTCGTGGTCGACACCGAAGGTCGTGTGCCGGCCACCGGCCATCTGTTCGACGGGTCGGCACCGACGCTGATCGCCACGTCCGACCTCACTGCGGAAGACCGGATCCGCGGCTGGAACGCTGCGGGAGCCGACGTGGCGGTCCTCGAGCGCGACGACGCCGGCGCGGTATCGCTGCCCGCGCTGCTGCACCACCTCGGGAAGCGAGACGTGCAGGGGGTGCTCGTCGAAGGCGGTGCCACCCTCGCGTGGAGTCTGGTGCGGGACCGCTTGATCGATGACGCCGTGCTGTACATCGCGCCCATCCTCGTGGGTGGTGCCACCGCTCCGGGCGCGGTCGGCGGAGACGGGTTCGCCCCGATCGCTGACGCGCTCGAGCTGACCTTCGACGCGGCCGAGCGGTTCGGCCGCGACATCCGACTGGAGGCCCATGTTCACCGGGATCGTTGAGGAGCGCGGCGAGGTGCTCGCGATGGCCGGCCACCGGCTCACGGTGGCATGCCGAGTCGTACCCACCGACAGCGACATCGGTGCATCGATCGCCGTGAACGGGGTGTGCCTCACGGTGGTGGGCAACGACGGCGCGTCCCTCGCGTTCGATCTGTCGGAGGAGACGATCGACCGCACCAGCCTGCGGCGGCTCGCCGAAGGGCACGCGGTGAACCTGGAGCGCCCCGTCACCCTGGCGGCACGCCTGGGCGGCCACATCGTGCAAGGCCACGTCGACGGCGTCGGCGAGGTGCAGAGCGTGGAGCCCGGTGAGGACGGCGGTTCCGTGATCCGGTTCCACATCCCCGATGATCTGATGCGTTATGTGATCGAGAAGGGTTCGATCTCGATCGACGGCATCAGCTTGACCGTGGCCTCGTTGCATCCCGACGGCGTCAGCGTCGCGGTGATCCCGCACACCCTGGCCGTCACCACCCTGGGTGAGGCCGCGCCCGGCGACCCGGTGAACCTGGAGGTCGACATGATCGCGAAGTACCTCGAACGCCTGATGGAAGGACGGACGGCATGACCGAGTTGGAGATCCACCAGCAGGACCTGGACAGCGAGATCTTCGCGACGATCCCCGAAGCCATCGATGACATCCGAGACGGCAAGATCGTCCTGGTGGTCGACGACGCCGACCGCGAGAACGAGGGCGACTTCATCATGGCGGCGGACTTCGCCACACCCGAGGCGGTGAACTTCATGGTGACCCACGGCCGGGGCATCGTGTGCCTCCCGTGTGCTGCGTGGCGCCTCGACGAACTGGGCATCCCGCAGATGGTCACCGACACCACGGGCGGGCACGAGGCGGCGTTCACGGTCTCGATCGACTTTCGCCAGGGCACCACCACCGGCACCAGCGCGTACGACCGGGCTATCACGGCGAAAGCCGTCACCAACACCGAGGTCACCCCTCGCGACTTCCAGAAACCGGGCCACGTGTTCCCGCTGCGGGCCAAGGACGGCGGCGTGCTCCGCCGGGCAGGCCACACCGAAGCCGCGGTCGACCTCGCCACGATGGCCGGCCTCTTCCCCGCCGGCGTGATCTGCGAGGTGATGAACGAGGACGGCACGATGGCGCGGATGCCCGAGCTGATCCGCGTGGCGCGCGAGCATGGCTTGAAGTTGATCTCGATCGCCGACCTGATCGATCATCGGCGGCGCCGCGAGGTGTTGGTGTCGAAGGTGGCCGAGGCGACGATCCCCACGCCCTACGGCGAGTTCCGTTCCTACGCCTACGAGAGCCTGGTCGACGGACGCACGCACATCGCATTGGTTCGGGGCGAGATCGGCGACGGCATCGGCGTCCTCACGCGTGTGCACTCCGAGTGCCTCACCGGCGACGTGTTCGGCTCGTTGCGCTGCGACTGCGGACAGCAGCTGGAGAGCGCGCTGGCCCAGGTGGGGGAGCAGGGCCGCGGCGTGATCCTGTACGTGCGCGGTCATGAGGGTCGCGCGATCGGGCTCACGCACAAGCTCCGGGCCTACGAGCTGCAGGACCAAGGGCGGGACACCGTCGAGGCCAACCTGGAACTCGGGTTCCCCGCCGATCAGCGTGAGTACGGCATCGGCGCCCAGATCCTGGTGGACCTCGGTGTCAAGACGATGCGTCTGCTCACGAACAACCCGGACAAACGTGCGGGCCTCGAGGGCTACGGCCTGTCGATCGAGGAGCGCATCCCGCTCCAGATCGAACCGACCGCCGAGAACATCGGCTACCTGCGCACCAAGCAGGAGAAGATGGGTCATCTGCTCGACATGACCAAGGCGGCGCCGGAACCGGTGGCGCCCGAGGCCCAGCGGTGAGGACGTTCGTCGGGGTCCATGACGGTTCGGGCAAGCGCGTCGGCGTGATCGCGGCGCGGTTCAACGAGATGGTGACGGGCAAGCTGGTCGAGGGCGCCGTCGAAGGTCTCAAGAAGCACGGCGTGGACGAGGACCGGATCGACGTGGCCTGGGTGCCCGGTGCGTTCGAGCTGCCGTTGGTGGCCAAGCGTATGGCCAGGACGGAGCGCTACGACGCGCTGATCTGCTTGGGCGCGGTGATCCGGGGGGAGACCGCACACTTCGAGCTCGTCGCCAACGAAGCCGCTCGCGGCATCGCCGAGGTCGCGTTGGACGCCGGCATCCCGGTGATCTTCGAAGTGCTCGCCACCGAGGATCTGGCCCAGGCCGAGGCACGAGCCGGTGGCGCGCACGGCAACAAGGGGTGGGAGGCCGCCGAGGCCGCCCTCGAGATGGCCTGGCTCATCGATGCGCTCCCGGAGGTGAGATGAGGTGTTGGTGGACAAGCCGTGGGGCAAGGTCGCGACCTACGCCCTGAACCAGCCGTCGTCGGTGCGGGTGATCACCGTCGAACCGGAGCAGGAGACCAGCGTGCACTACCACCGCATGCGTGACGAGATGTGGGTGGTGCTGGACGCCGGGCTCACGATCGAGATCGGCAACAAGGTGGTGGAGGCCCAGCCGGGTGAAGAGTTCATGATCCCGGCTGAGGAGACCCATCGGATCCGTTGCACGGCAGCGACCCGCGGCCGGATCCTGGAGATCGCGTACGGCTACACCACCGAGGACGACACTCAGCGTCTCGAAGACGCCTACGGCCGGTCGCTCGAGGCGGACTGGTGAGCCGACCGGCCCCGCAGGGCGTGCGAGACAGCCGTCGCCCGCGACCCCTATACTCCTTGCCCAGAAGAGCAAGCACGTGTGTTCATCATGCACCGGGCCGACAACACCCGGTGCTCGTTCATCTGTGGAGGTGATGCGGGGTCTCGACCGATCCGCGCATAAATGACCGGATCCGGTCTCCCCAGGTTCGCCTGGTGGGGGCAGACGGCGAGCAGATCGGGGTGGTCGACACCCGCGAGGCGCTCCGCCAAGCCCGTGACCTGGATCTGGACCTGGTCGAAGTCGCGCCGCAAGCCGATCCGCCCGTGTGCCGGATCATGGACTACGGCAAGTTCAAGTACGAACGCGACGTTCGGCAGAAAGAGGCCCGCAAGAAGCAGTCGCGGACCGGCCTGAAGGAGATCAAGTTCCGCCCCAAGATCGACCCGCACGACTACGCCACCAAGAAAGGCCACGTCGTCCGGTTCCTGAACGGGGGGCACAAGGTCAAGATCACGATCATGTTCCGCGGGCGCGAGATGGCGCACACGGACCTCGGTCGCAAGATCTTGGACCGCTTGGTCGCCGATCTCGGGGAAGCCATCGTGGTCGAGTCCTTCCCCAAGCAGGAAGGCCGGAACATGATCATGGTGATCGGGCCCAACAAGCGCTACGTCGAGGCACAGGCCAAGGCGGCTGCGAAGCTGGCCAAGGAACAGGAAGAGGCCGACGGCGCGACCGACACCGCCGAACCCGATGCAACGGACACCGAGCCAGATGCTCCCGTCGAGGCCCAGCCGGAACCGCCGGCCGAGCCCGAACCGGAGCCGCAGCCGGTGGCCGTGGAGAGCCCCGCATCCGACAACGAGGGATAGATCGATGCCGAAGATGAAGAGCCACAGCGCCACCACCAAGCGCTTCCGCGTGACGCGCAAAGGCAAGGTGCTGCACCGCAAGGCCACCGGCAACCACATGCTCACGAAGAAGAGCGGCGGCCAGCGCCGGCGCGTCGAGGGCATGTCCGAGGTCACGGCGGAGAAGACGAAGATCAAGCGACTGCTGGGGAAGGCCTAGAACCATGGCGCGAGTCAAACGTTCCGTCCACGCGAAGAAGAAGCGCCGTGAGGTGCTCGAGAAGGCCAAGGGCTATACCGGCACCAGGCGCAAGCGCTACCGCGCGGCCAAAGAGCAGGTCATGCACTCGGGCAACTATGCCTACCGCGATCGCCGCGACCGTAAGGCGCAGTTCCGCCGGCTGTGGATCACCCGCATCAACGCCGCCGTGCGCCCCTACGGCATCAGCTACTCGGTGTTCATCAACGGGCTGAAGGCCGCCGGCATCGAGGTCGATCGCAAGATCCTCGCCGACATGGCCGTCAACGACCCCAAGGCGTTCGCGCAATTGGTCGACGAAGCCAAGGCCGCACGAGCCGCAGCCTGACACGCGTCCGGGGGAGGGCTCCGTGCTGACGTCCCCCAAGAACCCGAAGGTCACCGCCGCAGTTCGGCTGAAGAAGCGTGCGTTCCGGGACCAGGATCGTCGTTTCCTGGTCGAGGGTGCCCAGGCGGTGAGCGAGGCGCTCGGTGAGCCGGGCGCGCTCGAGACGCTGTTCACCGACGACGAACTCGCGCCGCTCGCGGTGCGGGCCCGCCAGGCGGGCGTCGAGGTCCACGAGGTGGGCGACGAGGTGATCCGTGCCCTCACCTCCACCGTCACGCCGCAAGCGCTGGTGGGGGTTTCCCGCTACCTCGATCGAGGGTTGGACGCCCTCCCCGAGGACGGGTGCGTGCCCATCCTGCACGAGGTGCGCGACCCCGGGAACGCGGGCACCGTGCTCCGCTCGGCCGACGCGGCGGGCGCCGGCGGGGTGGTGTTCACCGCCAGCTCCGTGGACGTCTATAACCCCAAGACCGTGCGCTCGTCGGCAGGATCGTTGTTCCATCTGCC
>JBKPMF010000069.1:0-11379 GCA_046732015.1 Actinomycetota bacterium | reverse complement strand
CACGAAGCCCGTGACGTCGGCACCCTCACCGCGCACGACGGGGGCCTGGGAGATGTTATGCTCGTGCAGGACGTCGACGGCCTGACGGACCTTCGCATGGGCATCGACGGTGATCAAAGAGGGCAGGGCGCTCCCCTTGGCGGCCAGGACCTCGTCGACGCGGATCAGGTCGGGCCGGTCGAGCATGCCGTGCTGGAGCATCCAGGAGTCGGAGTACACCTTGGACAGATACTGGCGACCGGTGTCGGGCAGCAGCACGACGACGGTCTTCGACGCCTCGAGCTCACGCGCCACCATGAGCGCGGCGAAGACCGCGGAGCCGCACGAGCCACCCACCAGGATCCCTTCCTGCCGTGTCACCGCCCGCGCCGTGAGGAAGGAGTCGCGATCGCTCACCTTGACGTAGCGATCGACCACCTCGGGGTCGAACGTCCCCGGCCAGAAGTCCTCGCCGATGCCTTCCACCAGGTACGGACGAGGCTCGTCGCCCGAATAGAGCGATCCCTCGGGGTCGGCGCCGACGATCGTGACATCGGGGTTCTGCTCCTTGAGGTAACGACCCACGCCGCTGATCGTGCCGCCCGTCCCCACGCCGGCGACGAACACGTCGATCCGGCCGTCGGTCTGTGCCCAGATCTCCGGGCCGGTGGTCTCGTAGTGGGTCTTGGGGTTCTCGGGGTTCCAGTACTGGTTCGGCTGGAAGGCGCCGGGGATCTCCTCGGTGAGGCGGTCGGCCACCCGGTAGTAACTCTCGGGCGAATCGGGAGCCACCGCCGTGGGCGTGATGATCACCTCGGCCCCGTAGGCGCGCAGCAGCGCGATCTTCTCCTGGCTCATCTTGTCGGGCATGACGAAGATGCACTTGTAGCCCTTGATCGCCGCGGCGATCGCGAGACCGTGCCCGGTGTTGCCGCTGGTGGGCTCCACGATCGTCCCGCCGGGTTTCAGCGTGCCCGCGCGCTCCGCGGCTTCGATCATGCGGATCCCGATCCGGTCCTTGACCGAGCCGCCCGGATTCAGCATCTCCACCTTCGCCAGGACCGTGGCCTCCACGCCTCGGGTCACGGAATGGAGGCGGACGAGCGGCGTGTCGCCCATCGCGTCCAGGAACGTGTCGAGCACCTGCATCGTGGACCGAGCCCCCTTCGCCGCATGCGGTCGGGGCCTATGGTGCCACGCTCGGACCGGTCCGTCCCGCGTGCCGCGCCGTTCGGGGGTGTGCGGCAAAGAACAGATCGCTACCCGGACACGCTTCACCTTCGGGACTAAAGTGCCGATTCGTGACCCAAGCGATTCGCGAGGGGACACGGGGGACACGTGACCGAGCAGATGGACCGAGCACAGGTGCGGGTGTGAACGAAGCCGAAGGATTGAGCGTGGATCCGACCGCCGAGGCCGGGGGTGGCGAGAGCCTCCTGGTGGTCGACGACGATCCGTTCATCGCGCGCCTGCTGGAGATCGAGTTGCGGGCCGCGGGCTACGACGTGCGCGTGGCCTCCGATGGTTCGCTCGCCCTGAGCGCCGCCCAGGAGCGCTGCCCCGATCTCGTGCTCGCCGACGTGATGATGCCCAACATGGACGGGTTCGAACTCACCCGCCGCCTGCGTCAGGACCCCCGCACCGCGTCGGTGTCGATCATCATGCTGACGGCGCGGGGCCTTTCGGCCGACAAGCTCGAAGGCTTCGCGATCGGCGCCGACGACTACATCGTCAAGCCCTTCGACACGCCCGAGCTGCTGGCCCGGATCCGCGGCGTGCTCCGCCGATCGCGCGACATGCGCGCGCAGTCGCCGCTCACGGGCCTGCCCGGCAACGTCCGGATCGAAGAGGAGATCGACGGCCGCGTCGATCAGGGGATCCCGTTCGCGATCCTGTACGCCGACCTCGACCACTTCAAAGCCTTCAACGACCACTACGGGTTCATGCGCGGCGACCAAGTGATCCAGTCGAGCGCCCGCCTCTTCGAAGAGGTCTCGAGCGGCGAGACCGGCGGGGCCGCGTTCGTCGGCCATGTCGGCGGCGACGACTTCGTGGTCGTGGTCGATCCCGGCAAGGCCGAGGCGGTGGCTCAGGCGATCGTGGAGCGGTTCGACCGGGAGGCCCCGGGCCTGTACGACCCGGACGACCGTGACCGGGGCTACATCGAGGTCACGAACCGTCGCGGCGAGCTGCAGCGCTTCCCCGTGCTCACGGTCTCGATCGGGGTCGCCTCCACCGACAAGCGGGCCTTCCAGCACTACGCCGAGGCCGTGGCCGTGGCCACCGAGATGAAGCAGTTCACGAAGGGCTCCACCGGCTCGTCCTGGGCTATGGACCGACGCGTCGGCTAGGAAGACGCGATGGACCGACGCGTCGGCTAGGAAGACGCGATGGACCGCCGCCTGGGCTAGCCAAGCGGAGCAGGTTCGGCCAGGTAGAAGCCCTGACCGAAACGAACGCCCAAGGACGCGAGCGTCTCGAGTTCCTCCGCCGTTTCGATGCCCTCGGCCACCATGGCGATGTCCATCTCCTCGGTGAACGAGATCAGGGCCGCCGCGAGGGCTCGTTTCGCGCGGTCGGCGTCGATCCCCCGGGTGAGGCTCATGTCCATCTTCACGATGTCGGGGGTGATCTGCAGGGTGTGGCGCATGCTGGCGAACCCCGCGCCTGCGTCGTCGATCGCGATGCGGGCGCCCATCTCGCGCAGGGGGGCGAGCGCCGTCACCAGGGCGACGTAGTCCTCGACCGCCTCGTGTTCGGTGATCTCCAGCACGATCCGACCGGCGTCCGATCCCAGCAGGCGCGCCAGTTGGGAGGAGGTGGCCGCGTGATGCGAGCAGTTCACCGCCAGGTAGGCGCCCTCTGGCACCCGGTCCAGCTCGCGGAGCGCCTGAGCGATCGTGGTGAGCTCCAGCTGCACACCCAACGCCAGCTGGACGGCCTCGGCGAACCATTCGTTCGGCGGCCGCAACGGGAGCGATCGGAACCGAGCCAACGCCTCGACCCCGACGGTGTTCCGGGTCGAGAGCTCGACGATGGGTTGGAACACCATGGACAGGCCCTCGCCCGCCACGAACCGCTCGATCTCGCCGCGGCGGGCGTCACGCTCCTCGCGAGCCGCCTCCTCGCGCCGGAGCTGCTGGGTGAGCTCGTGCACGATGCCGGCGATCACCTCCGACGACAGGCTCGCGCCGCCGGCCATGACCTTCTGGATCGAACCCAGGATCTCCTCGCCGGCGGTGCCCTTCACCAGGTAGCCGACGGCGCCGGCGCGAAGCATCTCCAGGACGGTGGGACGGTCCTCGAAGGCGGAGAGCGCGATGACCCGGGTGTCGGGAGATACCCGCATGATCTCCCGCGCCGCTCGTGGTCCGCCGCCGGCGGGCATCTTCACGTCGACCAAGGCCACGTCGGGGTGCTCGTCCACGGCGAGTTGGATCGCCTCGTCGGCGTCACCCGCGCTGCCGATCAGCACCACCTCGTCGTCGTGCGCCAGGAGGTCGGCGAGGGCGATGCGCAGGGCGGGTTCGTCGTCAGCGATGAGGACACGGATCGGGTCGGCGCCCACGCTGCTGGCACCACCCGCCGCGTAGGGGGAAGTTCCGACGGCCATCGGGGGGACGCTACCCGGCAGCAACCCTCTCCTCAAGCACATGAGCCGTTTCTCCGAGGCTCGTCTCGAACGGCCTCCCGGGCGCCCGGCGGGTAGCATCGGCCGGACGGGGGAGGGGATCGATGAGCCACCGCGACATCAGGGCACCGCGAGGCACCGAGCTGTCGTGCCGTTCATGGCCGCAGGAAGCGGCGATGCGGATGCTCATGAACAACCTCGACCCCGAGGTGGCCGAGCGTCCCGAGGACCTGGTCGTCTACGGCGGCACCGGGCGCGCCGCCCGCAGCTGGGAGGCCTACGACGCCATCGTTCGCACCCTGCGCACCCTGGGCGATGAAGAGACCTTGTTGGTGCAGTCGGGCAAGCCGGTCGCCGTATTCCGCACGCACGACCTCGCACCGAGGGTCCTGATCTCCAACTCCATGCTGGTCCCGAAGTGGGCCGACTGGGAGACCTTCCGCGCACTGGAGGCACAGGGGCTCACGATGTACGGGCAGATGACGGCGGGTTCGTGGATCTACATCGGGACCCAGGGCATCCTGCAGGGCACGTACGAAACCCTCGCCGAATGCGCGCACCAGCACTTCGGTGGTTCGCTCGCCGGCACGATCACGTTGACGGGCGGGCTCGGCGGCATGGGCGGGGCGCAGCCGTTGGCGATCACGATGAACGGTGGTGTGGCGCTGTGCGTCGACGTCGATCCCGCCCGGATCGAGCGACGGATCCAGACGCGCTACCTCGACCGCATGACCGCCGATCTGGACGAGGCCGTGGCCTGGGCCGAAGCGGCCAAGGCCTCGCGGGCAGCGGTCTCGATCGGGGTGGTGGGCAACACCGCCGAGGTCTTCCCCGCGTTGCTCGGGCGCGGGTTCGGCGCCGACGTGGTGACCGACCAGACCAGCGCACACGACCCGCTGGGCGGGTACGTGCCCGAGGCGCTGTCGCTGCCCGAGGCCGACGCGCTCCGGCGCGAGCCCGATGAATACGTCCATCGCTCCTACGAGTCGATGGCCCACCAGGTGGACGCCATGGTGGGCTTCGCCCAGGCGGGCTCAGTGGTCTTCGACTACGGCAACAACCTGCGTGCCGGGGCGGTGGAGGGTGGGCTCGATCGCGACCGGGCGTACTCGTTCCCGGGGTTCGTGCCGGCGTTCGTGCGACCACTCTTCTGCGAGGGCAAGGGCCCGTTCCGCTGGGCGGCCCTCAGTGGCGATCCGGCCGACATCGCGGCGACCGACCACGCGGTGGCCGAACTCTTCCCGGACAACGACCGCCTGCACCGTTGGCTCCGGATGGCCGCCGAGCGTGTCGCCTTCCAAGGGCTGCCGGCACGGATCTGCTGGCTCGGCTACGGCGAGCGCGACCGCGCCGGGGAGCGCTTCAACGAGATGGTGGCTTCGGGTGAGGTGTCGGCGCCGATCGTGATCGGGCGCGACCACCTGGACGCGGGCAGCGTCGCCAGTCCCAACCGCGAGACCGAGGCGATGCTGGACGGGTCGGATGCGATCGCCGACTGGCCGATCCTCAACGCGTTGATCAACACGGCCGCGGGCGCGCACTGGGTGAGCGTGCATCACGGCGGCGGCGTGGGGATCGGGTACTCGATCCACGCGGGCATGGTGGTGGTGGCCGACGGTACCGCGAACGCCGGTGAGCGGCTCGCGCGGGTGCTGCGATCCGACCCGGGCATGGGCGTGGTACGGCACGTCGACGCCAGGTACGACCGCGCGATCGACGTCGCGCACGAGCGGGGCGTTCGCGTCCCGATGGAGGAATCATGACCGAACGCCACATCGTGGCGATGGGCGGAGGGCAGTGGCCCTCGGACCCGATCTACCCGTTCCTGTTCGAGCTGGCCGACACGGGCAAACCCAAGGTGCTCTACGTGCCGACGGCGACCGGTGACAACGATCGCGGTGTGGCGATGTTCTACCGCTCGTTCCCCGCCCACTCGTTCGAGCCGAGCGACCTCGGCCTGTTCGCGCGAACGGTCGAGGACCTGCGCTCGTTCGTGCTCGACCAGGACGTGGTCCTGGTGGCGGGCGGCAACACACTGAACATGCTGGCCATCTGGCGCGGGCACGGACTCGACACCGTCCTGCGAGATGCATGGGAGGCGGGAGTGATCATGGCGGGCGGCAGCGCCGGGGCCAACTGCTGGTTCGAGGCGAGCACCACCGACTCCTACCTGATGGGCAACGCCGATCCGCTGCCCGACGGCTTGGGCCTGGTGGCGGGGAGCTTCTGCCCGCACTACGACAGTGAGCCCTCGCGCCAGCCCGCCTACCGGGCCTTGGTCGCCGACGGCACGCTGCCGCCGGGGATCGCGTGCGACGACCTCGCGGCCGCGCACATGGTGGGCGCGGATCTCGCCGAGATCGTCGTCTCGTCCGGAGGGTCCGGTGCCCGACGCGTCGAGCCCGACGGCACCGGCGGCGCATCGGAGTCCACGTTGCCGGCTCGGCTCCTGGAGGGCCCATGACGGTCGAGATCGGCGCGGGGCTGTCGCTCGCCGACGTGGTGGCGGTCGCCGACGGTGCGCCGGTGGCGTTCCCCGAGCTCGCTCGGGCGTCGGTGGCGGCCGCTCGTGCCGTGGTGGAACGAGCGGTCTCGTCGGGAGATGTGATCTACGGCGTGACCACCGGGTTCGGTGCGCTGGCCGACACCCGCATCGATGCCACGCAGGCCGCGGAGCTCCAACACGGCATCATCCGTTCGCATGCCACCGCCGTGGGCGAGCCCTTGTCCCGTGAGGAGGCGCGGGCGATGCTGCTGCTCCGCGCCCACGTCCTGGCGCTGGGGCATTCGGGCGTCCGGGCCGAGGTGATCGACCTGATGGTCCGGATGCTGAACGAGGATGTGATCCCGGCGGTTCCGCAGCAGGGGTCGCTCGGTGCCTCCGGCGACCTGGCGCCGCTCGCCAACCTCGCGTTGCCGCTGATCGGCCATGGGTCGGTGCTCAGTCCCGAAGGTGGCGTGGAACCGGCCGCTCCGGCGTTCGTGCGTGCGGGCCTGTCACCGTTGTCCCTCGAGGCCAAGGAAGGGCTGGCGCTGGTCAACGGCACGCAAGGGATGCTCGCGATCGGGATCCTCGCGTGCCACCGCGCCGAGCGGCTCGCCCGGACGGCGGACGTCGTGGCGGCCATGACGATCGAGGCCGCGCTCGGCACCGACGCACCGTTCGACGACCGGCTCCAGCGGCTGCGACCTCACCCGGGGCAGAACGCGAGCGCGTCCAACCTGCGCCGGCTGCTGGCCGGTTCGCCGATCCTGGCCTCCCACCGGGACTCCCATCACATGGTCCAGGACGCGTACTCGCTCCGGTGCGCACCGCAGGTGCACGGCGCCACCCGCGACGCGTTGGCCTACGCCACCGCGGTGCTCCGCATCGAGGCGGGCAGCGTCAGCGACAACCCCATCGTGCTGCCGGGCGAGGGTGATGCCGACGACGAGATCCGCGCCGGTGGCAACTTCCACGGCCAGCCGGTGGCGGTGGCGATGGACACCGTCGCCACCGCGCTGGTCTCACTCGCCTCGATCAGCGAACGCCGCCTGTACCGACTCCTCGATCCCAAGCAGAACAACGACCTGCCCGCGTTCCTGGTGCACGGCAGCGGCCTGAACTCCGGCTTCATGCTGGTGCAGTACACGGCGGCCTCGTTGGTGAGCGAGTCGAAGTCGCTGGCCCATCCCGCATCGGTGGATTCGATCCCCTCGAGCGCCGGGCAGGAGGATCACGTCAGCATGGGGATGACGTCGTCCCGGCATGCCCGCGAAGTGGTGACGAACGCCGAGACCGTGATCGCGCTGGAAGCGCTGGCCGCGACGCAGGCCCTGGATCTGCGGGCTCCGCTGGAGCCGGGCTCCCCCACCCGGGCGGTGCACGACGTGATCAGGACTCGGGTCCCGTTCTTCGCCGCCGACCGCGAGTTCGGCCCCGACATCGCCGACGCGATCTCGCTGGTGCGCGAGGGGGCGTTGGTGACCGCCGCCGAAACGGCGGTGGGCTCGGCGCTCGACTAGTCCATGCTGGACTGGCTGGCGCCACCCCACGCGAGCTTGCCGCCGACGAAGGTCGCCAGCACGGGGTCGTGGCCGGGACGGTAGGGCACCCCGGCGAACGTGGGTGTGTCGAGCAGCAGGAAGTCCGCCCGCTTGCCGGGTTCGAGCGTGCCCAGCCGTTCGTCGAGACCGAGGACCCACGCGGGGTTCGCGGTGGCGGCGGTCAGCGCCTGCAGCGGTTCGAACCCATAGAGCGTGCATGCCATGGCGATCGCCTCGGGCATCGAACACACCGGCGAGGTGCCCGGGTTGAAGTCGGTGGCGATCGCCGGGGTCGCCCCAGCTTGCAGGAGTGCCGCCGCCGGTGGTGCCCCGGCACGCAGGAAGAACGTCGACGCAGGCAGCAGGACGGCGGCCGTCGCCGGCGCCGTTCCCAACGCCGCCACCGCCGCCTCATCGGCGTGGTTGAGGTGATCGGCGCTGCGCGCTCCCAGCGCCACGGCTGCCGAGGCCGCGCCCGTGGCACCGAGTTGATCGGCGTGCACCCGCAGGGGGAGTCCCGCGTCCCGCGTCGCCGTGGCGACCGCCTCGAGATCCTCGAGCGAGAAGGCGATCGACTCGACGTAGATGTCGACGGCGTCGGCGAGGCCCTCGGCGGCCGCCGCCGGGATCAGCTCCTCGCACGCCAGGGCTACCCAGTCCGCCCGCTGCATGCCCGGTGGCACG
This sequence comes from Actinomycetota bacterium, assembly GCA_046732015.1. Lineage (GTDB taxonomy): Bacteria > Actinomycetota > UBA4738 > UBA4738 > HRBIN12 > JAOUEA01. The sequence continues at coordinate 3,059 of JBKPMF010000069.1, read as the reverse complement.
GCGTGGCAGGCGAGCAGCGTCACCGTGCAGGACTGAGCGGCCACCTCGTCGGCCAGGCGCCGGGCGAGGCGCGCCTGTCGGAGTTCGGCCTCGACCGAGAGGCCGTAGCCCGTCTTGAGCTCGAGGGCGGTGGTGCCGTGCGCCAGCATCTCGGCCACGAGTGGCCGGCAGAACTCGAGCACGTCGTCGTCATCCGCCGCGGCGAGCTGACGGCTGGAGCGGAAGATCCCGCCCTCCTCACCATGGAGATCGGCGTAACTCACACCGCGAAGCCGGGCCTCGAACTCGTCCGCGCGCCAGCCCGCGAAGGGCAGGTGCACGTGGCAGTCCACGAACCCCGGCATCAGGCAGCCTCGGTCTTCTCGGCCGATCGTGGGAGCGGACGGGAGGTCCTCGGCCGGACCCGCGTAGGTGATGATGCCGTCGTCGTCCCATGCGACCGCTCCCGGCGTGGTGACCTCGGCGCGCAGCTCGGGCCCGCGCACGGGCAGGGGCCCGGTGGCCGTCGCCATGCTCGCCGCGATCGCCGCACCCCGCGTCATGGCGCGAAGCCTAGCGGCATCGGTCGGAACGGACCCTGCCGGCTCCCTGCCTACACTCGCGGGATGCAGGTGGAACGCACGGTCGTGCTCCCCACCACGTCCGCCGAGGCGTGGAGCGTCCTGATGGACTGGGAGCGCCAGGCGGATTGGATGCTCGACGCCGACTCCGTGACCGTGGTGTCCGACGTGCGCGAAGGGGTCGGCGTCCGATTGGCGGTGCGGACCCGGTTGTTCGGCATCCCCGCGTTCGTGGAGCCGATGGAGGTCACCGCGTGGGATCCGCCCCGTCGCCTCGAGATCCGGCACGGGAGCCTGGTCTCTGGGGTGGGGACGTGGACGCTTGCGCCGGTCGACGGCGGAACGGCGTTCACCTGGCGCGAGGACATCGAACTGGCGGTGCCGATCGCGGGCGACCTCGCGGCACGGTGCTACCGGCCGGTGATGCGGGCGCTGATGGGCCGGGCCATGGAAGGGCTGCGTCGCCACGTGATCGCACTGGGCCCCGCTCGGACCTGATCCGCTGCGCGGGGTTCGACGTCGGCGCCTAGATGCCGGGTGCCGGGGGCGGCGCCAGCGTCAGCATCACGACCGTCGGCTCCTCCGAGGCGTTGCGCAAGGTGAGCTCGATGCCGGCGGGCACGACGATCGTCTCCCACTGCCCCATCCGGGCCCGCCCCTGGCCGGCCTGGGCGGCCACGGCACCCGCCAGCACGGTGACCTGTGCATCGGAGGTGGGATCGCTCAGCGGGCCGATGCCCTGGTTGTTCTGGAGACAGATGACCTGGGACCACAGATGGTCGGTTTCGAAGAGGGTCTCGGTGCGCGCCTCGTCCTCGTTGAACCACACCAGGTCGCGGATGTCCTTGGTCTTCATCGGGACCCAGCCTACCGGTGGGACCACCTTTCGCGGTCTGTTGCCGCCCAGGGGCCGTCGGACGATGTGCCCGCGCACTACACTCGCTCTTCGCCATCGAGTCGAAGGAGCGCCGATCCGTGACCACGTACGCCTACTCCAGTGATGCGCCGGGTGAGATCCGGACCGGGTTGCTGATCGTGCCGGTGTTCCAGGGGCCGGCGCCGGGTCCGGGCGTGCGTGAGATGGGCTTGGCTGATGCGTATGCGGGGGCGAAGCTGACCGGCAAGAAGGGCGAGCATCTGCTCGTCACGGCGCGCACCGGGGACCGGTTCGCCGCGGGAGCGGTGCTGCTCGTGGGTGTGGGTCCGAAGGCCGAGTTCACGGTGGATGCGGCCCGACGGGCGCTCGGCCGGACGGCCGGCACCGCACGGCGCTTCGGCACGGTGGCCACGACGTTCCCGACGGTGTTCAGCGCCAAGCAAGCGGCCGAAGCGGTCGGCGCGAGCATCGAAGGGCTCGGTCTGGGCGCCTATCGCTTCGACCGATACCGGACGAAGAAGGCCGACGGCAAGGACCTGCGTCGCATCACGGCTGTGGGACCGGCCCGCTGGGAGGCGAAACCGCTGAACGCCGCGGTGAAGCAGGCCGCCACCATCGTCGAGGCCGTCTCGTGGGCTCGCGACCTCGTGAACATCCCCGCGGGGGACATGCCGCCCGCCGAGATCGCTCGTGAGGCCCAGGCCATGGCGAAGCAGGTGGGGCTCACATGCAAGATCTGGAACGAGAAGCAGCTGGCGGGGGGCGGCTTCAACGGCATCCTCGGCGTGGGCAAGGGCAGCGTGAATCCGCCGCGCCTGATCGAGCTGAAGTACACGGGCGCGGGCCGGGCGACGCCGATCGCGCTCACCGGGAAGGGCATCGCGTTCGACTCGGGCGGCCTGTCGATCAAGGACGCCAAGGGCATGGAATCGATGAAGGACGACATGGGCGGCGCGGCCTCGATCCTCGCCACGATGAAGGTGATCGCCCAGCTGAAGCCGAAGATCAACGTGATCGCCGCGATCCCCTGCAGCGAGAACATGCCGAGCGGGTCGGCGCAGAAGCCCGGCGACGTCATCACCCACCGTGGCGGCACCACATCGGAGGTGCTCAACACCGACGCGGAGGGCCGTCTCGTGCTGGCGGATGCGCTGGCCTATCTCGCCGAGAAGAAGCCGCAGCTGATCATCGACACGGCGACGCTCACCGGCGCCTGCATGGTGGCGTTGGGCGACCGTATCTCCGGCGCGTTCGGCAACGACCGCGACCTAGCCGCCGACCTCGTCGCTGCCGGCGATGCCGTCGGGGAGCCGATGTGGGAGATGCCGCTGTTCAAGGACTACCGGGCGTTGATCGATTCGCCGGTGGCCGACATCAAGAACATCGGCGACCGCTGGGGCGGTGCCATCACGGCGGCCTGGTTCCTGGCCGAGTTCGTGGGTCAGACGCCGTGGGTGCACGTGGACATCGCGGGACCGGCGTTCACCGATCGCGCGCATGATCTCGGACCGCGTGGAGCCACCGGCGTACCCGTGCGCACCCTCGTGCGGTTCGTCCTCGACCGCGCCGGAGCCTGAGGGGCGGTCGTGGCCGACGCCGAACAGCCGTCATCGGAGCCGCGC
>JBKPMF010000068.1:0-2259 GCA_046732015.1 Actinomycetota bacterium | reverse complement strand
GTTCGGCGTCGGCCTGGCGGCCGCCGTCGCGCTGGCGGGGACGCTCGTGGTCCTGCTCGCTCCCGCGTTGCTCACGCTGTTCGGCAAAGGGGTGTTCCAGGTGCCCGGCGTGTTGGACAAGATCCTGCCCCACCTCGACATCGAAGGCGGCGCCGGCACGGAGGAGGACCCCGGAGCCGAGGCGCCCGCTACCCGCCCAGGGGACGAGGGCCCATGAGGGCCGCGCCGCCCGCCGCCTCTTCGGCGCGGATGATGTGCATCAGCGCGTTGATCTGTGCCAGATGGGTGAAGGCCTGGGGGAAGTTCCCCCAGTGGCGGCCGGTGCGCGGGTCGATCTCTTCGGCGTAGAGGCCGAGCGGGCTCGCGTAGGACAGCATGCGCTCGCACAGCTCACGGGCCCGATCGAGTTCGCCGATCTCCACCAACGCCGAGACCAGCCAGAACGAACAGATCGCGAACGTGCCCTCCTGGCCCTGGAGGCCGTCGTCGGTCTCCTCGGTGCGATAGCGCAGCACCAGCCCGTCGTCGGTGAGTTCGTCGGCGATCGCGAGCACCGTCGCCACGATCCGTGGGTCGTCGGCCGGCAGGAACCGGAGCAGCGGCGCCAGCAGCAGCGAGGCGTCCAGCGCCGTCGATCCGTAGGCCTGCGTGAACACGCCGCGCTGGTCGACGCCCTTGTCCAAGATGTCGGCCTTGATGCGATCGGCCTCGGCCTGCCAGCGCTGGGCCACGTCGGACTTGTCCATGACCTCGGCGAGCCTGGCGCCTCGGTCGCACGCCACCCAGCACATGATCTTCGAGGAGGTGAAGTGCTGCGGTTCGGCCCGGATCTCCCAGATCCCCTGGTCGGGTTCGGTCCAGCGGGCGATCGCGCGGTCGACCTGCTCGGCGAGTCCCTTCCAGGTGCTGCCCGACAGGAACTCCCCGCTCCGCAGGTGGAGGAACACCGAGTCGAGCAGCGCGCCCCACACGTCGTGCTGCGCCTGGCCATGGGCGGCGTTGCCGATGCGCACGGGCTTGGCCAGTTCGTATCCCGTGAGGTGATCCAAGATCACCTCGGTGAGGTCCGTCTCCCCGCCCACCGCGTACATCACCTGTAACGGCGAGCCGTCGGAGACCTGATCGGCGATGAAGTAGAAGAAGCTGTTCGCTTCGAAGTCGAAGCCCAAGGTGTAGAGGCCCCAGAGCGCGAACGTGGCGTCGCGCACCCAGCTGTAGCGGTAGTCCCAGTTCCGCTCCCCGCCCGGGGTCTCGGGCAACGAGGTAGTGGAGGCGGCGATCAGGGCGCCGGTGGGCGCGTAGGTGAGGCCCTTCAGCGTCAAGGCTGCTCGCTGCAGGTGTGCACGCCACGGGTGGTCGGGGAACTCGCCCTTGTTGAGCCAGCCGCGCCAGAAGTCGGCGGTCTCGTGGATCTGCTCCCACGCCTCCTCGGGGTCGGAGGGCGGTGGATGCGCCTCGCCGTCCCACGTCAGCGCGGCGAAGGCGGCCTCGCCGTCGTTGAGTCGGGTGAACGCGACGGCGGCACGGCCCGCCATGCCCAGGCGCATGTTCGTGGTGAGACGCAGGGACGGATCGTCGGGGCCTCCGTGGGCCACCGCCTCCTCGTAGCCTTCGCCCGTGTACTCCCAGCGGGCGTCGGTGCGTCCGTAGTCGAACACCGGCTCACAGTTGAGGATCAGCTCGACCTGCCCCTGGATGCAGCGCACCGCGCGCACCAGCATGTGCCGGGCTTCGAAGTCGCCCGGGGGACGGCGGTACTCCTCGCGACGGCCGTCGGTGTCGACCCAGGGGCCCATCACCAGGGCGTCGCGCACGATGAGCCATCCCGACCGTGTCTGCCAGGTGGTCTCCAGCACGTTCGTGCCGGGCAGGTAGCGTCGCCCGGCAGGGACGAGCAACTCGGCAGGTCCCAGCCGGAACGCGCCGGCCCCCCGGTCGAGGATGGCGCTGAACACGCTTGGGCTGTCCGGCCGCGGCAGGCAGAGCCACTCGACGCTCCCGCTGGGCCCCACCAACGCCGAGACCTCGCGGTCGGACAAGAACCCGTATTCGCCGATCGGGGGGAAGGGACTCTGCCTCGACTGCCAGGGGGCGATGTCACCGCCCACCGGCGGGGTCGAAGGGTTCCCGGGGAAGGGCACGACCTCGCTGCTCACGGGGAAGGAGTGTAGCCCGGAGGTCAGCGGTCACTTGGATTTCCGGCGTATGTTGCTAGGCATGCATGGGAGCGATGACGATGCGCGCGACTGAGGACGACGC
>JBKPMF010000067.1:0-3131 GCA_046732015.1 Actinomycetota bacterium | reverse complement strand
CTTCGATGCGGTCCCCGTGGAGTCCAGCCGCTCCATCGACATCCAGCAGTTCGTCGATCTCGACCAGATCGATCCGATGCTCTTCAAGAAGAGCTACTACCTGATCCCCGAGGAGACCGGCGCCAAGGCCTATGCGCTTCTGCGGGAGGCCATGAAGCAGGACGAGCGCGTCGGCATCGCCAAGGTGAGCTTCCGCGACAAGGAGCACCTGGCGGCATTGCGGTTCTCCGGGGATGCGTTCGTGCTGGAGACGATGTACTGGCCGGACGAGCTGCGCGAAGCCGACTTCGGTGGCACGAAGGTCGATCACAAGGTCCGCGGGCAAGAACTCGAGATGGCGCGCCAGCTGATCGCCAACCTCACCGCCGATTGGAACCCCGACGAGTACACCGACGAATACCGCGAGGCCATGCTGACGATCGTCGAGGCCAAGATCAACGGCGAGGAGATCGAGACCGTCGAGGCCGAGCCCACCGCCAAGGTCGTCGACCTCATGGAGGCGTTGAAGGCCAGCGTCGCGGCGGCCAAGAAGCGCGCCGACGACGGCGATGACGAGGCTCCGGCGCGGCCGGCCCGCAAGAAGGCGGCCGCCAAGAAGCCCACGGCCAAGAAGTCCACGGCGAAGAAGTCGACCGCGAAGAAGACGACGGCACGCAAGAAGGCCGTCGGCGAGTGATCGAGGGGTTGCCCGAGGGCTGGCGATCGCGGCCGGCCACCCGGGGCGATCTCGACGCGATCGTCGAGCTGTTCCGTCGGTTCGACGTCACGTTGCAGGCCGAGCCGGACACGATGGGGGAGTACCTGCGGTGGATCTGGGGGCAACCTCAGATGGATCTCCAGCGCGACACGGTCGTGGTGATGGCCCCGGACGGCCTGGACGCATTCGCGCAAGGGAACTGGGACCCCGAGACCAACGCTCCGTATCAGCTCGACTGGTGCGTGGGCCCGGGGCTGCCCATGTGGTCGACCCTCGCCACCAGCCTCCTCGTCTGGGGGGAGACGCAGGCGACTGAGCGCGCCGGCGGAGCCACGGTCCGAACGGGGATCGTGGCCGAGGATGCCGCCGCCCGGGCGCTCCTCGAAGCGCGAGGGTACGCGGAGGTTCGCATCTCGTGGGACATGGCCCGAACGTTGACCCCGTCCGAGCGGTTCTCCGATCCGGCCGAGGGCGTTACCCTGCGGACCTTCCGACCGGGGCTCGACGAACACCTGCTCTACGAGGTCGCCGAAACCTCGTTCCGCGACCACTGGGACCACGTGGACCGGTCGTTCGAGTCGTTCTGCGCTCGGACGTTCGATCAGACCTTCGATCCCACGCTGACGTTCTTCGCCGACGTCGATGGCCGCACCGCGGGCGAACTCATCGCCTTCGAGGACGAGGGACGCGGCTACGTCGCGCACCTGGGCGTCCTCCGAGAAGCTCGCGGGCGAGGTGCCGCGAAGGCCCTCCTCCGTTCCGCGTTCGCCGAACTCGCGACGCGCGGGTTCACGCGGGTCGAGCTCTCGGTCGATGCCAGCAGCCCAACGGGTGCGGTGGCGCTGTACGAAGGTGAGGGCATGCACGCCATCCGGAGCTACGCGATGTTCGACGGTCCCATGGGGGCGGCGGCGGGCTAGGCTTACGCTCCCGGCCTGCCGGGTACCGGCAAGGACCATCAGGAGGAACCGTGAAGCTCGTCACCGCCATCGTGAAGCCGCATCGCATCGACGAGGTGAAGGAGACGCTGCGCGAGTTGGGTGTGAACGGGCTCACCACGACCGACGTCGAGGGGTTCGGCCGTCAGCGAGGCCATACCGAGGTCTATCGCGGTGCCGAATATCAGGTCGATTTCGTGCCCAAGGTCAAACTCGAGGTGCTCGTCCCCGACGGCGACGTCCAAGAGGTCGTCGACGCCATCGTGAAGGCGGCCCGAACGGGCAAGATCGGCGACGGGAAGCTGTGGGTCACCGAGGCGGAACAGGTGATCCGGATCCGCACCGGCGAGATGGGTCCCGACGCCGTCTGAGGATGGCTCCGTCGAGACGGCCATGAACGCCATCGAACCGGTCACTCGCCTGCGCCGGGAGCTGGACGCCCTCGATCGTGCGTACTCCCAGGGTCACCACGGACGCTGGTCGGCGGCCAGGCGAAGCGACCTGTTCGACGCCGCGTTGCGTGAGCTGTTCGAGACCCCGGGCGCCCCGGCGGGGGTCGCGCTCGCCGCGATCGGGGGTTACGGCCGGCGCCAACAGCTCCCGCGTTCCGATGTGGACCTGCTGGTGCTGCACGCGGGCGACCGTCTCGATGAGGTCGCGGGCCTGGTCGAACGCTTGCTCTATCCGCTCTGGGACGCCGGGTTCGAGGTGGGGCACGCGGTGCGCACCACGGAGGAGTGCGTCCTGGCCGCCCGTGAGCGCCTCGATGGGCTCACCTCGATGCTCGACCTGCGACACCTATCGGGTGACCGGGGACTGGCTGATCGAGCCGGCGCTTCGGTGCGGGCGATCGCTGCGGACGAGCCCACCGGGTTCGCCGACTCCTTGCGTGCCGACGCCCGAGCACGCAACGACCGCGTGGGGCCCACCGCCTCGATGCTGCAGCCCGATCTGAAATCGGGCGCCGGCGGCCTCCGCGACCTCCAGTCGTTGCGCTGGTTCGAAGCCGCCACCGGGGTCGGTCTGGAGGGCGCCGGCCTGCTTCGTCCGCAGGAACGCACGGCGCTCGAGGACGCCGACGAGTTCCTCACCCGGGTCCGGAGCGCGCTCCAGCTCGAGACCGACAAGCGAGCCGATGTCCTGCCGCTCGAGCTGCAGCCACCGATCGCCAGGGCGATGGGCTTCGCCGACGAGCCCAGGCTCCTGGCCGAAGACGGGCTGATGCGGGCGGTGTTCGAACACGCTCGAACCGTGCGATGGATCACCGGCAACGTGTGGGACCGCATGACCGCGAGATCGGCGCCGCAGCCGGCGCCGACGATCGCCGGCCCCACCGGGGTGCTGGAAGCCCTCGCCGACGCGGCCGAGACCGACGCACCGCCATCACCCGCCCTGCTCGATGCGATCGAGCAGGCCGACCTGGGGGCCGAGGTCGAGTGGACCGACGATGTCCGCCTGGCCTTCCTGCGACTGCTCCGAAGCGGGGCGGCCGGGGT
>JBKPMF010000066.1:0-6562 GCA_046732015.1 Actinomycetota bacterium | reverse complement strand
CCCGTGAAGAGCATCTCCTTGGCAGCTCTTACACCGACCACCCATGGGAGGAACATCGACACGACCCCCGAGCCGAACCGCACATCGACGTAGCCGAACTTCGCATCGGCGGCCGCCACCGCGAGGTCGCACGCCAGCATCAGGTCGGTGCCGCCGGCCAGGCAGTAGGAGTGCACCTGGGCGATCGTGGGCTTGGCGCAGTCGGTGAACCCCAGCATGGTGGCGACGGATGCCTTCAGGCTGTCGTGCCAGGCCGCGGCGTCGAGCTCCCCTTCGTCGGCGTCCTCGGTGAGGTCGTAGCCGGCGCAGAACGCACGCCCCGCGCCTCGCAGCACGATCACCCGGACCTGCTCTTCGGCCTCGGCATCGCGAAGGGCATCCGACATCGCATCGGTGAGGTCGTGGTTCAGCGCGTTGAGGGCTTCCGGCCGATTCATGGTCAGACGCCGGACGTGGCCGATGTCCTCGATCAGCAGCACGGGCTCGGTGGGTGCTTCCTGACGCACGGGTATCCCTCTTCTCCGGTCGGTCGACGTGAGGCCGGGATGCTAGCAACGGCGCGGGTGCGCTCGCGCCGGATTCACGCGAGCAGGGCGGCGACCTGTTCGGCCGCGCGGCGGCCGCTGCGAAGCGCGCCTTCCATCGTCCCGTGGTGATCGGCGCCCGCGGTGTGCTCTCCCGCGAACGCCATCCGGCCGACCGCGCGCGTGAAGACATCGCGTCGCGCCACCGACGCCGCGTCCCACGCGGAGTAGGACCCCAGGGTGTAGGGATCGTCGGCCCACGCGTACATCACCGGCTCCCCTTCGAAGGTGAGGTCGGGATTCATCTCGGCGAGCGCGTCGAGCCACGGCCCGACCCGTCCCTCGTGCACACCGAGCCCCCGCTGCGCGGCCGACGAACCGGCGAAGGATGCGACGCAGCGGCGCGCGCGACCGTCGGCGCCGTTCGCGCTCCAACACCACATGGGCAGCTCGCTCGACTGCCGCGATCGGCTGGGGGGCACCTGCTTCGTCGCCACCGCGAACTTCGACGCCTCGCCCATCGGCAGCTCGGCCAAGGCGACGGCGAGTTCGCCCGGCAGCCCTGGGAAGAACCGCATCCTGGCCGCGATCGGCGCCGGCACCGCCAGGACGACGGCGTCGCCCCGGTCCTCATGGGGCCCCGAACGCACGATCACCTCGTCATCGGCGGTCTCGATCGTGTCCACCGCGAAGCCGGTGCGCACCTCGGGCAGCGACTCCGCCATCGCGGTCGCCAGCGTCTGGTTGCCTCGCTCCATCCGGAAGAACGGCCCCTGCGTGAACGCGAAGCCGTGGGCATCGCCCATGTTGGCCAGCGACACGGTCGCCAGGTCGAACGCACAGGTCCCCTGCAGCCTGATCCTCACCAAGTGGCGGGCTTCCTCCTCGCCCGGCACTGCGTCGAGGAACGCTCCCAGGCTCGTGGCCGCGACCTGATCCGCGGGCCACGCCTCCCGTGCGGCACGAGCCGCGTCGAGGAATCGCAGCTGATCGTCGAGCGATGCGGCTCCGGGCCCCCACGGCTCGCGGCGCCCGTACGACGCTCCGGTCTCGACCAGATCGAGCTCGAACCGGGCGGCGGTCTCCTGGACGGCGTGGTCGTCGGCCATGATCCACTCGGCCCCCAACTCGACGATGGCGCCGTTGGCCAGCGTGGCGGACCACACCCTGCCTCCCACCCGCTCCCGGGCCTCCAGCACCCGCACGTCGTAGCCCTGATCATGCAGTTCCGTCGCTGCCGACAATCCCGCGAACCCCGCCCCAACCACGAGCACCGTCCGAGACGTATGCCTCATGAGACGGCCCGGAACGGACTAGGTAGTTCGAGTTGTTTCGGGGCGAGCTTGCATAGCACGACGCGCCTATGGTACTCAGCCCTATCGGCATCTTGAACGACCGGTCAGATGACCGGCCGGGCATCGACCAGGGAGGAAGTTGATGCGACACCCGAAGGACCTGTCACGACGGGACTTCCTGATCCGCGCCGGGGGCGCAACGCTCGCGCTCCCGACCATGTCCGCGATCCTCGCGGCGTGCTCCAAACCGGGTTCCGACACCGGGGGCGCGAGCGCCTCGGCGAGCGACATCCCGATCGCGACCCTTGAGCAGCCGGTCGAGTTGCCGCTCACCCAGGACCCGATCGCCGCGGACACCCCCATCGAGGGCGGGCCGCTCATCCTTTACAACTGGGCCGACTACATCTACAAGCGGGAGGTCGCCGCCTTCGAAGAGGAGTTCGGCGTCGACGTCGAGATCACCACCTTCAACAACCTGGAAGAAGGCATCCAGAAGCTGGTGAGCGGGCAGGTGGCGCCGGACGTGTTCGTCCCGACCCCCGGGTACCTGCGGCGCCTCGTCCAGAAGGATCTCCTGCAGCCGCTGCAGCACGAACTGGTTCCCAATATGGCGAATGTGTGGCCCAGCTACTCGGATCCCGGGCCCTACTACGACCTGAAATGGAACTACACGGTGCCCTACACGATCTACGTCTGGGGCGTCGCCTATCGACGGGACCGGGTGGACGACGCCGCCCTGGCCGCCCAGGGATGGGATGCGCTGTGGAACCACGACTACGCGGGCGCCATCAGCCTGTACGACTCGTACGGAGACACGATCGCGGTCACGATCCTCCGCAACGGGAGTCTGGATGTGAACTCCGAGGACCCCGCCGTCATCGACGCGGCGAAGCAGGCGATCCTCCAGACGATCGAAGAGAACCAGGCGCGCCTCACGATCAACGGCGTCTACGCGAAGATCCCGGCAGGCGACTTCACCGTCGCAGAGGCCTGGTCGGGAGACATCGTCGGCGCGAAGTGGTACCTGCCGAAGGGAACCAGCAAGGACGTGCTCGGCTACTGGAGGCCGGAAACCGGCAGCACCATGATCGGCAATGACCTGCTCGTCGTGCCCACGCCATCCGCGAACCCTCGGCTGGCGCACGAATTCATCAACTTCATGCTCGACGAGAAGCACGGCACCAGCAACTTCGTGAACTGGAACGGTTACCAACCACCATTCACATCGATCAACCCCGAGAAGCTGATCGCGGACAACGTCGTCCCGGAGCAGCTCGCCGACGCGGTCGTCACCGAAGACATGTTCAAGAAGGACCTCACCCCCTACGAGCTCCCGCCAGAGGTCGACCAGATGTGGCTGGACGCCTGGACAGAGATCAAGGCTGGTGACTGACACAGACGTCAGGCCCGCCGGGGCGCCGGCGACGCCGAGACGGCGCCGCAAGTGGCGTCGAGCCAGCGGCGCCGACCGCCGATCCGGTGTCTGGTACCCGAAATGGTACTGGCCGTCGTTCGTCGCGCCCGGAACGATCTGGCTCGCGATCATGTTCGTGTTGCCGTTCTACGTCGTGTTCTCGGTTGCATTCGGCACGGTCGACTTCAGCAACTTCGGAGCACCCGTGCCGTACTACGCACCGTGGTGGTGGTCGTTCGACACGTTCAACGACACCCTGACGAAGTTCTACGAAGGGTCGGCCGTCTACCAGCCAGCGCTGATCCGGACCTTCGAGTACGTCTTCGCGGCGAGCGCGATCTGCCTCGTGTTGGGGTACGCCGTTGCGTATTTCACGGCCCGATACGCCACGCGCTACAAGGGATTGATCTTGATCCTGCTGATCTCGCCGTTCTGGATCAGCTACCTGATGCGGATCTACGCGTGGCAGGGGCTGCTCGACACGGGGGGGGCGATCAACTGGTTGCTGAGGCCGATCGGCCTCGGCGACGTCCGCTGGCTGGAGGGAAAATCGATCACGATCATCCTGGGGCTCGTGTACGGCTACATCCCGTTCATGATCCTGCCGCTGTACGCCTCGCTCGACCGCATCCAGGAGAGCCTGCTCGAGGCGGGGCGCGACCTGGGTGCCAGCGGTAGCCAGACCTTCTGGCGTGTCACCCTGCCGTTGTCGCGTCCCGCGATCCTCGCTGGCCTCGTGATCGTGACGCTGCCGATGTTCGGCGACTACTACACGAACGACCTCCTCGGCTCGACGAACACGTCGATGTTCGGCAACCTGATCGCGACGCAGCGAGAGCAGACCGGAGGGGCGACGCGAATGGCGAGCCTCGTCCTGATCCTGGCGGTGATCGTGCTGGTCCCGATGCTCTATTACATCCGCGAGACACGCCGGCAGGCGGAGCAGGCATGAGTGCCCTGGGCACCACCGAGGCGACCGGAGCGAAGGGGTATTTCCGGAACCCATGGCGCAAGCCGCGCTTCCTTCAGGCCACGACGATCGGATATCTCTTGTGGTCGCTGCTCCCGGTGCTGATCGCCGTCGTCTTCTCCTTCAACGACGGCCGTTCGCGGGTCTCGTGGCAGGGCTTCTCCCTCCGCTGGTGGAGCGGCGATCCTACCGACTCACTGTTCCACGATGCCGCGATGCGCTCAGCGATGGTGCAGACCTTCAAGCTGTCATTCCTGACGGTGCTGATCGCGGTCCCGCTGGGGACGCTGTTCGCGATCGGCATCGACCGATGGCATGGACGGCCGGCGCGAACCGCGAACTTCGCGATGCTGCTTTCCTTCGTGGTTCCCGAGATCATCCTGGGCGTCTCGCTCTTCATCCTGTTCACCAGCCTGCTGAAGAACGTGATCCCCCTGGGCACGAACGCCCAACTGTTAGGGCTCGTCAGCTATCAGATCAGCTATCCCACGATCATCGTGAGGGCCCGCCTGCTCTCGATCGGTCCCGAATACGAGGAGGCAGCCATGGACCTGGGTGCCACGCCCGGTCAATCGATCCGGCGCGTTCTGCTTCCGCTGCTCGCGCCGGCGATCCTGGCGAGCGTCGCGCTCGTCTTCGCCGATAGCGTCGACGACTTCGTCACGGTTGCCGCCCTCTCAGGTCCCGCCAGCAGCGAGACGGTGGCGATCAAGATCTACTCGGCGGCTCGCGCCTCCCCGACGCCCGAGGTGAACGCGGCCGCAACGATGATGCTGATCACGACCCTCCTCGTGATCGCAGGCGGACTGATCTTCTACAAGCGGTTCAACCGTGGACAGTCCGGTGCAGGCGCGGCCGACTTCGCGCAGTTATGACGCGCGGATGAAGGGACCGCGGTAGCCTCAGCAGGTGAGCGTTCGTCGTGTCGCCGTCTTCACGGTGTGGTTGACGTCGTTGATCGCTTGGACCGCATGTGCCCACGTGCCCGATCGGTACGAACCGCTTCGGCAGGCGACGACCGAGCCGATCCCGGGGACCTTCAGCTACGAGCTCGAGCCGGTTGACGGCTTCCATCCGTCGTTCGACCCCGACACCGCGTACGCGAAGCTGGTCGAACGCGCACCCGGCCCGGTGATGATCACGCTCGCCACCGTTCACGACACCGATTTCGATGCGACGTGGGGGCCGGCGTGGGTGTTCTTCGCGCGCGACGTATGCTTCGCGACAGCGAAAGGAGATGTCGTGTCGCCAGCACGGTCGGGCAACGACACATGCAGCGTTGCCAACATGTGGGTGCAGGTGATCGACGCGACCAGCGGTGACCCGCTCGGTTCGTTCACCGCGTATGACGGCACCACGACCTGGGTCCCCGCTCGCGAGGGGGACCCGGCTCAGGTCGCCGGAGCCACCCGGTTCCACTGATCGAGCCAGCGCGCCCGCTCGGACGGCCCGAACCCGACAAGCATCTGCCCCCGCGCGAACGCATCCTCGGTGAGCACCGCATCCAGAAGGTTGTTCGGTACCGCCGCATGCCACGGGAAGGACCGGTCGGTGAAGGCGCCGGGCGTCACACCGCTCAGTGGCGGCTGGTACCCGTTCCACGTGAAGTTGTCCATCGCCGTGTCGAAGTCGAGCAGATGGTTCAAGAAGGCGTGGGCAAGCACGGGGTTGCGGCCCCGCGCGCAGATCGCCGTCAGATCACAGCCCACGACGAGTCCGGCGCCAGAGGGCGCGCGGTAACGGAGCTCCCGTGCGACGCGAGCGCCCGCCCCCGGTTCCTCCTGCTCGGCGTAGCGAGGTGCTGTCAGGATGTCGCCCGACCAGGCCTGATGCGCGGCGAACTCCCCTTCGGGGAGGCCCTCTTCGGCGCCGTCGATCGTGAAACGCACGCCCGCGACGCGGATGGCCTCTTCGAGGGCCCCCGCGGCGCGTTCGAGATCCGCGTCGGTGGCCGACTTCAAGTCGACGACCCCGTCCCGAAGCAGCGCGAGCGAAAGCGCCTCAAGGTAGGCATCGTAGATCCCGAGCCGTCCGCGGTACCGGTCATTCCAGAAGATCGCGAACGGGTCAGCAGCCTCGGGGGCGTCGGCCGGGGCGACGAGATCGTCGCGCCAACCGACGCCGCTCGAATAGACCGTGTAGGGAACGGAGAACTGGAGGTCCGGATCGTAGAACGGTCCGCCGGCTTCCCTGAACCACGACCACAGGTTCGCGACGTTCGGCAGGTAGTCATGGTTGAGCGGTCGCAGGATCCCTGTGGCGATGAGGTCCGGGAGCACGTCGATCGTGGGGAAGAAGACATCGAAGTGGGCTCCCGGTTCCTGAAGCCGCGCGATGCCCTGGTCGATCTGCTCGAAGC
>JBKPMF010000065.1:0-6670 GCA_046732015.1 Actinomycetota bacterium | reverse complement strand
GTGGACTTCATCATCGGCTACCCGGACCAGGGCACGAACATCTCCGACGCGATCTTGGAGGCCAAGGACGCCGGCATCCCCTACTCCACGTACTCGGCCGGTTGGGTCGGGCTCCCGGAGCAGGAAGGTGCCTTGATCCCGGGCGAGGACTACCTCACCGTGGTCGGCGAGGACCTGTGCGCCCTGGGTGACAGCTTCGCCGACGTCATCAACGAGGGCGTGGGTTCCGGCAAGGTCGGCGTCATGGGCGGTACGCCCGGCAACGCCCTGTCGCTGGGGTGGCAGCAGTGCTACCTGAAGGCGACGGACCCGTCGATCAAGAACCTGGGTCCGGCCGACACCTACTGGGCGAACGACGTGGCTCTGCAGACGGTGAACGGCTGGCTCTCGACCGACCCGGACATCAAGGGCTACGCCTACGAGTACGCCGACGGCCTCAACACCGCGTTGCAGGCCTACGACGACCTGAACGTGCCGATCGACGATCTCACGATCGCGCTGCGTACCGACGAGCAGACGCTGTTCTGCACGTGGAAGAAGATGGACGATCCCAACTTCCACATCTGGTACTCGGCGGGCGGCAACTTCCAGTCACGCGTGGCCGTGACCGCCTCGATGATGCACATCAAGGGAGCGGAGATCCCGCCGGAGATCGTCGTGCCGCACGTGATGCGTGAGGTCACGCCGGACGACTGTGACCCCGACCGGGTCACCCCGACCGTCTCGGGCACCTCGCTCGTGCCGGATGAGCTCTTGGCCATGATGTATCCGAACGGATGAACGAAGGCGAACCACGAGGAGGGTCGGTGACCGGGGACGTCGTCCTCGAGTTGCGCGGCATCTCCCGCCAGTTCGGCGCGGTTCGAGCGCTGACCGACGTCAGCTTCGACTGCCGGGCGGGAGAGGTCCACGCGCTCGTGGGCGAGAACGGCTCGGGCAAATCGACCCTCCTCGGGGTCGCGAGTGGGTTCGTGGACCCCGATCTGGGCTCGGTCCAGATCGGGGGCCAGACCCTCCGCACCGATTCACCGGCACAGGCCCGTTCGCTGGGCCTGGCCATGGCGTATCAGGACACCTCGCTGATCCAGGCGCAGCCGGTCAAGAACAACCTCTACCTGGCGGCCAGGCCCGACCAGCGGCCGTCCTACCGGAAGCGCAAGCGGTGGGCGCGCCGCGTGCTCCACGAGTTCGACCTCGACCTGGAACTGTTCCCCGATGCGCCGGCGGGCATGCTCACCCTCGCCGAGCGCCAGCTCTTCGAAGTGGCGAAAGCCCTCGTCGCGGAGCCGAAGGTGCTCCTGCTCGACGAGCCCACGACCGCGCTCGGCCCGAACGAGGTCGAGGCGCTCCATCGCACCGTGGCCGCCTGCCGGAAACGGGGCGTCGGCGTCGTGTACGTGAGCCACCGGCTTCCGGAGGTCCTCGAGATCGCCGATCGCATCACCGTCCTGCGGGACGGCCGCAACCAGGGGACGTTCGACGCCGCCACGACGTCGGAGTCCGCGTTGGTCGAGCTGATCGTGGGGCGGCCGTTCGAAGCGGCGTTCCCACCGCCGGCCGAACGCGCAGAGGACGCCGGCGACGCGCTCGTCGTCGACGGTCTGCAGGGCCAGTCCTTCGGTCCGGTGAACTTCACCCTCCAGCGCGGGGAGATCGTCGGCATCGCCGGCGCCGAAGGCAACGGGCAACCTCAGCTGTTCGACTGCCTCGCGGGACGCCAGGCGCCGAAGGCCGGCAAGGTGGTGTGCGCGGGCAAGGACCTGCTGCTGATCTCGACGCACGAAGCGGTGCGGAACGGGATCATGCTGTTGCCGGGCGACCGCAAACAGGAAGCGTTGATGCCGGTGCTGGGCGTGCGCGTGAACGCCACGGTGCAGACGTTGCGCCGGTTCTCCGTGCTGGGATTCCTGCGGCGTCGCACCGAGCGACGCACGGTGCAGGAGCTGGTGGATCGGCTCCGCATCCGCACGCCCTCGCTCGAACAGCCGGTGCAGTTCCTGTCGGGCGGCAACCAGCAGAAGGTGGCGGTGGCCCGCACCTTCCTGCGCGAGCCCACCGTGATCCTGGCCTACGAGCCGACGCAGGGCGTCGACGTCGGGTCGAGGTTCGACATCTACGAGGCGCTGCGTTCGCGGACCGACGGCGGGGCCGCCATGCTCGTGAAGTCGAGCGACCCGCTCGAGCTCGCCGGGTTGTGCGACCGGGTCCTCGTGATGTCCCGTGGCCAGATCATCGAGGAGATCCCCGGCGACGAGCTCGACGAGCTGCGCATCGTCGAAGCGATCGTCCGCGGCCCCGGGCTGTCGAAGGCGGGACGGTCGCCGCTCGGGATCGCCATGCCCAAGAGTCCGTCGCAGAGCGCCTCGTGAGCACGGCACGTACCGACTCGGCGAGGATCGCGGTCCGCAAGGTCCTGCGCGATGCGCGCGACAAGAACAAGTGGCGCAAGGTGGTTCGCTTCCGGCTGTGGATGCCGGTCGTCCTGCAGCTGATCCTGATCGGGCTCGTGATGTGGTACGCCGAGTCGAAGTTCCCCGGGTTCATCAACGAACGCAACGTCACGAGCGTCCTGTTCCTGGCGGTGCCGCTGGCGATCGTGGCCATGGGCCAGACGCACGCCCTGCTCGTCGGCGCGCTCGACCTCTCGGTGGGCGCGATGGTGACGTTCGGCGTGGTGATCGCCTCGTTCCTGATCGGCACCGATTCGACGAACGTCCAGATCCTGATCGGCGCCGGGGTGATCCTGCTCGCGGGCATCGGCCTGGGACTCGTGAACGGTGGGCTGATCCTGGGCTTCAAGATCCCGTCGATCATCGCGACGCTCGCGACGCTGAGCATCCTCAACGGCATCTCGCTGACGCTGCGCGAGACGTCCGGCGGCCGGATCGACCGACGGTTCACCGGCTGGCTGTCGGCCGAGTGGGGACCGATCCCGATCGCCTTCATCGGGGTGGCGCTTGGGGCGCTCGCGTTCGACTACTGGCTGCACGCCAGCGGCTCGGGCCTGCAGCTGCGTTCCGCTGGTTTCGACGAGCGATCGGCCAAGCGCAACGGCGTCCGGACCACCTGGGTCCGGGCACGGGCGATCCTGCTCGCGGCGCTCCTCGCGGCGGTGGCCTCGTTCTTCGTGATGGCGCGCTCGAGCATCGGGAACGCGCAGATCGGCGACAGCTACGCGCTCGCCAGCATCACGGCGGCCGTGCTGGGCGGCGCGGCGCTCTCCGGCGGCCGCGCCACCTTCCTCGGTGCGACGGTGGCCTCGGTGCTGTTGGCGCTGATCGTCACCGCGCTGCCGTTCCTCGACCTCAGCGCCGAACACGGATTGATGATCACCGGCATCCTCGTGCTCCTGGGCATCGTGCTCTTCCAGTTGGGCGACCTGAAGGAGCTGGTGAAGCGGAACTACAAACGGGCGCGCCGCGTGGCGGTGGGGAGCAAGCCGCCGAAGACGACGGAGATCCCCGAGCTGTATCCCGGCGACGTCGACTTCGCCGTGGCGCCGACGGGTCGAACCCTGATCAAGGGCGGCCTCGTGCTCAGCATGGACCGGACGATCGGGGATCTGCCGCGCGGCGACGTGCTGATCGACGGCGATCGCATCGTCGAGGTGGGACGCGACCTGACGGCGACCGACGCCGAGGTGATCGACGCCACCGGCATGATCGTGATGCCCGGGTTCGTCGACACCCATCGGCACATCTGGGAAGGCTTGCTGCGCAACATCGGCACCGACGTCCCGCTGGAGGGACGATCGAGCTACATCTCGCATGTGCTGCACAAGCTCGCGCCGGCGTTCCGGCCCGAGGACGCGTACATCGGAGACCTGGTGTCGGCCCTCGGCGCGATCGACGCCGGCATCACGACGCTGCTCGACTGGTCGCACATCCAGGGCTCGCCGGCGCACACCGACGCCGTCGTGCAGGCGCTCAACGACTCCGGCCTGCGTGCGGTGTTCGCTTACGGGTTCCCGTGGTGGGGCAAGTGGGAGGAACGCCAGCCGAGCTGGTTCGTGCGCGCCGCCACCGAGCACTTCTCGACCAAGGACCAGATGGTCACGCTGGCGCTCGCCGCCCCCGGTCCCGAGTTCACCGACTTCGAGGTCTCGCGCGACCACTGGAAGCTGGCGCGTGAGGCCGACGCCCGCATCACGACGCACGTCGGAGTGGGCAGCTACGGCCTGGACGGCAAGGTGCAGGAGATGGGGGAGGCGGGCCTGCTCGGGCCCGACACCACCTATATCCACTGCACCACGCTGAACGACACCGAGATCCAGATGATCGTCGACACGGGCGGCACGGTCTCTCTCGCCTCACCGGTGGAGATGATGATGGGCCACGGCATGCCGCCGATCCAGAAGTTCCTCGATCGCGGGCTCAGCCCCAGCCTCAGCGTCGACGTCGAGACGAACGTCCCCGGCGACATGTTCAACCAGATGCGGTCGGTGCTCGCGCTGCAGGGCGCCCAGGCCTCCGACGGGGAGAAGACCCCGTTCGAGTCCCGGGACGTGCTGGCCTGCGCCACGATCGTGGGCGCGGCGGCGAACGGACTCGAGGACAAGGTGGGCTCGCTCACGCCCGGCAAGCAGGCCGACATCATCCTGCTGCGTACCGATCGCATGAACGTGACGCCGCTCAACGATCCGGCTACGGCGGTGGTGGTGGGCATGGACACCAGCAACGTCGACACGGTGCTGATCGCCGGCCGGGTCATGAAGCGTCACGGTGAGCTGTTGTACGTCGACTGGCCCGCCGTGAAGCGGATGGTCGACGATGCCCGCGATCACGTCCTGGCGAAGTCGGGGTTCAAGCTCCCCAGCCTCTGAGGCCTTGACCGTCGTCGGTCCACGGCCGTACGTTCGGGTGACCGATCGGAAGGAGCCACGGGATGAACTTCGTGCAGACGATCTCGTTCACGTCCACGCGCATGGACGAGATGCAGAAGTTGATGGACGAGTTCGGCGAGCAGAGCATGGCGAGCCAGGCGGGGGACGGCGGGTTCGTGCGGAACCAGGTGCTCAAGGACCGTGACAAGGAGAACGCCTACGTCGTCGTGGCCGAGTTCGTCTCCTACGAGAAAGCCATGGAGAACTCCGGCCGTCCCGAGACCGACGCGTTCGCCAAGAAGATGGCCGAGCTCTGCGACGGTCCGCCCACCTTCGGCAACTACGACCTGCTGAGCGAAGAGACGCCGTAGCTCCGGCGGAGGCACATGGCGGGATAGGCTCCCGCCATGGCCGCCAGATACGTCATCGCCGCGCTGCGGCTCGGCTTCGCGCTGCTCACGTTCGCCGCGATCGGCGTGCAGCTCGCGCACACGATCGACGCGGGCAACAGCGTCGTGAACTTCGTCAGCTTCTTCACGATCGACAGCAACATCCTGGCGGCCGTGCTCTTCCTGGCGTTGGGCCTCACGCCGATGGGTGAACGGTCACATCGCACCGACGTCCTGCGCGGCGCGGCGGTCGTCTACCTGGTCACCACCGGCGTGGTCTACGCGCTCCTGCTGTCGAACGCCGACGTGCAGGTCCCTCTGCCGTGGGTCAACACGGTGGTGCATCGCGTCATGCCGATCGTGGTGTTCCTCGACTGGCTGATCGTGCCGCCCTCCAGCACGATCTCGATGCGCGAGGCCGCCTGGTGGCTCGCCTTCCCGATCGTCTGGACCGTGTACACGATGATCCGCGGCGCCGTCGTCGACTGGTACCCCTACCCGTTCCTCGATCCGCGAGTGCACGGCCCGGTGGAGATCGCGGTGACGATGGCCGGCATCGCGGTGTTCATCAGCATCGTGATCGCTGCGGTGCATTGGATCGGGAACGCCAGAACCGACGCCCTGCGGCCTGCCGCGGCCTAGCGCGGCGCCGCCCAAAGGAAAAGCCCGCCGCAACACGCGATCGGCGAGGATCACGAGCCGCAGCGGGCTTGCCCGTCAGGGTCTCACATCACGTTGAAGACTTCGTGGATCCTGATGCTCGCGCCGCCCTGCAGCACCGGGCAGTCCTTGGCCAGGGTGGCGGCCTCGTCCACGGAGTCGGCCGTCAGGATGCTGTAGCCCGTCGCGGCGCTGCCGCCCTCGGACACGGCGCCGTCGGAGGCCACCGTCTTGGCCGCCTGACCGAACGGGTTCCCCTGATCCTTCACCGCGGAGCCCAGCGTGGTGAACCACGCCGTCCAGGCGTCCATGGCCTGCTGCTGTGCCTCGGGGGTTTCGGGCATGGACCCACCCTCGTAGATCAGCACGTAGTCGCTCATCGTTCCTCCCTTCGGCGCGGCACTCCCTGTGCGCGCTTCCACCCCTACGACGAACGGAGGAACGGAACTTCGACACTCGCGTACGGAAGGTTGCCGAACCGGGGTCAGGCCTCGACGATGCGGAAGATCTCGCTGGTGGCGATGCAGTCGCAGTCGAGGCCAGCGCGACGTACGTCGCGAAGGCCTTCTTCATCCTTCTAGGTCACCATCGAGGCGTTCATGTGCACGATGTCGCCGTCCACCATGGTCATCATGACCTTCGTGGTGGAGACCTCGGTGAGCTTCACGTCGAACAGGTTGCGGTCGAGCACCACGAGATCGGCCTGGCGCCCGCGGGTGATGGCGCCGGTCAGCCCGGCCTGGTGCAACTGGTAGGCCGAGTTCCGTGTGTGCATCGCGATCGAGGACCGCAGCGAGAT
>JBKPMF010000064.1:0-4380 GCA_046732015.1 Actinomycetota bacterium | reverse complement strand
GGTGACCGGCGTGGCCACGTTCCTCGCCGGGTTCGGGATCCTGGGCGCGGCTCCGAAGCCCTCGACCGCAGATGCGACCGGCGCCTCGAACCGGCAGAAGCCGCCGCGTCAACGGGTCATCGTCCGTAAGGTCACCCGGCGCGTCGTGGTGGTGGACCCTGTGGTCACGGCACCGGTGACCTTCGTTCCCACGACGCCAGCGGACGGTGGCACGTCGTCCTCCGGGGGGACCACGACAGCCCCGCCGCCCCCACCTCCCACGTCGGGATCGTAGATGCAGGCCACCACGATCTTGCGCACCGAGGCACGCCGTCGCGACGGGTTCCGGGCGATGGGCACCGACGTCTCCCTCTACGGACCGGACGTCCAGGCCTTCGACGAGGCGTTCGCCGCGATCGGGCGCGTGTTCGAGACCGAGGAGCGACGGTTCTCCCGGTTCCGCGACGACAGCGAACTCTCCACCGTGAACCGGCTGGCCGGCCGATGGGTGCCGGTGTCCTCTGCCTTCGAGCGCGTGGTACGGATCGCCATCGAGTACGCAGCGGCGACCGGTGGGCTGTTCGATCCCACGGTGTTGCATGCGTTGATGGCCGCGGGATACGACCGGGACTTCGACGAGGTGCTGGCCGGGGCGCGAGCAGCGTTGCATCCCCCGGAGCCGTGTAGACGCTGGACGGAGGTGCAGGTGCGCCAGGGTGCCGTCCGGCTGCCGCCTGAGGTAGGGCTTGATCTCGGCGGCATCGCGAAGGGGTGGACCGTGGACCTCGCCGCCGCGGGCGCACTCGATGCCGGTCTCGCATGGGCGCTGGTCGCCGCGGGTGGCGACCTCGCGATCGCGGGTGACGCTCCCGTGCTCGAGATCCCGATCGAAGACCCGGAGACCCTGGAACGACCGATGGCCACGCTCAGCCTGAACGGGGGGGCGTTGGCCACCTCGTCGGTCGCCAAGCGCGCATGGGGGCCGACCCTCCATCACGTGATCGATCCCAGAACGGGCGCGCCGTTGCGGTCCGACACCGTGCAGGCCACCGTCTGGGCGCCGACGTGCACCGAAGCAGAGGTGCTGGCCACCTGGGCGTTGTTGCGCGGGCCCGAAGCCGCCAACCAGCTGTCCTGCGCCATCGTCGCCTCCAGCGGCGATGTCATCGTGAGCTTCGATCAGGAGGTGGCCTCATGACCAACTGGAACCTGCTGCGCGCCGCCGGGATCGGCGCATACCTCATGCTCTACCTGGCGGTTGCCTGGGGGCTTGTGGCGACCACCTCGATCATCTCCAAGCGGATCTCCAAGGCCTCCTCCAACCTGTTCCATCAGTTCGTGGCGACGACCGGCCTGGTCTTGCTGGGCGTCCACCTGGCGCTGCTGCTGATCGACCAGTTCATGCCGTTCGCGCCGCTCGACCTGATCCTGCCGATGCGCTCGACGTATCGACCGATCCCCATCACGTTCGGGATCGCGGCGATGTTCGCCATGGTGGTGATCATGGTGAGCTCGTGGTTGCGCAAGCCCATCGGCGTGCGGCTGTGGCGGGCGATCCACCTGGCCGCCGTGCCCGCCTTCGCCCTGGCGCTGGGACACGGGATCTTCGCGGGGTCGGACACCAACCGGCCGTGGATGGCCGCCATGTACGCGTTCACCGGCCTCTCGCTCGTGTTCCTCACGATCGTGCGGGGCCTGACCTACGGCTACCGTCCTCCCCGGCCGGAGCGCCCGGTCCCCACTCGGGCGGTCGCCGCCAAGGATCGTGAACCCGCCTCGACCAGCTGAACGCGGCACGGTGAACGCAGGTCGCGGCCGTCGTGCGCGTTGGCTAGGCTTCGCGCGTGGGAGAGGCGGAACGGCAGGTCGACCGAAACACGCTGCTCATCGATGCCGGACTGGCCCTGGCCTCGGAACTCGACCTCGAGGCGGTGCTCGAACGCATCGTGGAGCTGGCGATCGAGATCACGGGCGCCCGATACGGCGCGCTCGGTGTGCTCGGCGAGTCCACGCCTCGGATCGAGCGCTTCATCACGAAGGGGATCAGCGACGAAGACCGAGCCGCGATCGGCCACATCCCGGTGGGTGAAGGCATCCTCGGTTTGCTGATCCGTGAGCGACGGCCGATGCGCATCCCCGACATCGGCGCCGACCCACGAGCGCACGGCTTCCCGCCGAACCACCCGCCGATGCACTCGTTCCTGGGGGCGCCCGTCATCGCGCTCGGCCTGGTGTTCGGCAACATCTACCTGACCGAGAAGCAGGGCGCCTCGGAGTTCAGCGAAGAGGACGAAGCTGCCCTCGTCGTGCTGGCGATCCAGGCCGGAGTGGCCATCGAGAACGCGCGCCTCTACGCCGAGAAGGAAATGGCCCAACGTGAGCTCGCTCGACTGGAGCTGTTGGAGGAACGTGAGCGGATCGCGAAGGAGCTGCACGACGGCGTGATCCAGTCGCTGTTCGCCGTGGGCATGGGCCTGCAGGGCACGGCCGCGATGTCGCCCGATGAGGAGATCGGCCGGCGGCTGGAAGGCGCCGTCGAAGAGATCGACCGCGCGATCCGAGACCTCCGCAACTACATCTTCGGGCTCCGGCCGGGCATCCTCGCCGACCGTCAGCTCGGCCAGGCGCTCGAGGAACTCGGTCGCGAGTTCGCGGATCGATCCGGCGTGTTGACCGTCGTCGACGTCGACGGCTCCGTGGCCGCCGAGCTGGCCGGGCTGGCGGGCGACCTGATCCAGGTGACGCGCGAGGCCCTGTCGACCGTCGGCAGGCACGCGGACGCGACCAGCGTCCGCGTCACGCTCCGGCGCACCGACTCGGGCGCCGAGCTCGAGATCGACGATGACGGCGCCGGCTTCGACGTCGACGGCCCTGCCGGGATGGGCCTGGCCAACCTCCGCGACCGGGTTCAAGCGATCGGCGGTGAACTCGCCCTCGAGAGCATCCCCGGAGAGGGGACCACGGTGCGAGCTCGCCTGCCGCTCTGATCCCGTTCCCTACTGAACCACCAGCGCCGTCACCATGCCGAACATGCCCTCGGGTCCTTCCACGTGGGGAAGGATGTGGCAGTGGAACGCCCAGGCACCGGGTTCGGTGGCGTGGACCATGATGTCGAAGCGGGAACCCGGTGCCACCACCAAGGTGTCGGCCATGTACCGGTTCTGAGGCGCGAGCGGGAAACCATCCTCCCCCACCACCTGGAAGTGGTAGCCGTGCAGGTGCATCGGGTGCAGCAGCGATCCGTCGTTGGCGATGTGGATCAGGACCCAGTCGTTCAGGGAAGCCACCAGGGGGGCGGTGGCCGGGAACGACTTGCCGTTGATCACGTAGTCGAGCGGACCATCGCCGAGGAACATCGAGAACTCCTCGTCGGGCTGGGCGCCGTAGAGCGGCTTCCAGTCGTGCCCCTTGGGCTCGACGATGAGCGCGCCGTAGAGCCCGCTGCCCACCTGCTCCGTGGAATTGAAGTGGGAGTGGTAGACGTACATGCCCGGCGGGTCTTGGATCGTGAATTCATACGTCCAGTACTCCCCCGGCATGATCGGCGGTTGCGTGATGTATGGCACGCCGTCTTCGGAGTTCGGCACCGTCAGCCCGTGGAAGTGGACCGTGGTGGGCTGGTCGAGCTGGTTCTGGAACACGAACCTGACGTGGTCGCCCTGCTGTACGCGGACCTCGGGCCCCGGCACGATGCCGTTGAAGGCCATCGCCGGCTTCGTGACGCCCTTGGAGATCTCCCAGTCGACCTGCTCCATCGTCATGTCGTAGACCTTCACCCCCTTGATGATGCGCGGCTCGATCAACGTCCCGCCCGTGGTGTCGGTCTGCCCGCCCTCCAGGAATGCGTTCACCCCTTCCTCATGCAGGGCCGCCATCTCCGAGGCGGTCATCGACGAGTGCCCCGCAGCCGCACCGGTGGGGCCCGTCGCACCGGCGGCGACGGTCGTGTCGCCGCCGTCGCTGGCCACCACGGTGGCCACCATGCCGAGATCCTTGTGCCCGGGAACGGTGCAGAGCGCGTCGTAGGTGCCGGCCTCGAGTGCCGGGAGATCCAGTGTCCCCGTGGCCTCGGCAGCAACCTGCTCGCTCTCGAGCGTCTGACCGTCGATGAGGACAGCGAAGGTGTGGGGTGTCTGCCCGTGGTTCATGATCGAGAACGTCAGCGGCTGGCCCGAAGGGACCTCGATCGCGGACGGATCGATCGCGAAGTCCGACAGCATGACCTCGACCGTTGCTGGCGCCGTAGCCGCCTGCTCATCGGCGCCGCCGGCGCCCACGTTCCCCTGCGCGTCGTTGACGCAGGCGGCGCCCACCCGGGACACGATCGCCAGCATCGACGCGAGGGCTCCGGTTCGGAACGTGCTCAGCGATCCACTCCTTCGTTCGCCATGAACTCGGGAG
>JBKPMF010000063.1:0-6799 GCA_046732015.1 Actinomycetota bacterium | reverse complement strand
GCGCGTGTGTCATGCCCACAGGGACGAGCGCGTAGTCGCCCGCCAGCATCTGGGTGGATCCCTCGACGGTGTCGAGGACCAGCGAGCCCTCCATGACGTAGATCGATTCCTCGAAGGACTGCACGTGCGCCTCGACGGCGCCGCCCGCGTCCAGACGCGAGACGCGGAATCCCATCTGCACCCCGCCGCCCGGCTCGTCCACGACCGCGTCGGTGGTGTAGCCCTTGCTGCGTCCGTCGAACTCCGCGGATGTGCGGAACTCGAGGTCGTCAAGCAGCTTGACGATGTGGGCCATCAGGGACCCTCCCCTCGCAGGTACACCGCGACGGCGCTGAGGTCGCGATCGCCGAACCCGTCCTCGACGGCCCGGTGCACGATGTCCAGGGACGTCTTGGCCTGGCGCATCGGTGCCTGTACGCGATCGCCCAGCCCGGTGATCAGCTCGAGGTCCTTCTCGACGAGGTCGAGGCTGAACGCCACGGTCACGTCGTCGGGATGTTCGTAGGCCTCGCGCTTGTACTGCACGAAGGGCGCGCCGCCGGCACCGCTCGCGAACACCTCGTACGCGGTCGTGCGGTCGACGCCGGCGCGCTCGGCCAGCACCAGGGCTTCGGACAGCGCGACGTTCAAGCCGTGGACCAGCCCGTTGACGGCGAGCTTCGTGGCGGCACCGGCCCCCCTGGGGCCCACGTGGATCACGCGAGAGGCCAGCGTGTCGAGCACCGGACGCACGCGTTCCAGCAGATGGGCCTCGCCGCCCACCATGACCGTGAGCATGCCGGCTTCCACCACGCTCACGCTGCCCGACACGGGACAGTCGAGGAACCCGGCCCCGGTCGCGTCGACCGCATCGCCCACCTGCGCGACCGCTCGCGGATCGACCGTGCTGGTGTCGAGCGCGACGGTGCCGGGCTTCAGCCCTTCGACCACGCCCTCGTCCCCCAGGTACACGCGCTCGAGAGCCGCGTCATCGGCGAGGCTGGTCACCACGACGTCGGCTTTCGACGCGGCTTCCGCCGCCGTCGCCGCCACGGGCATGTCCAGGGATGCGGCGAGACGCTCGGATTTCGAAGGGTCGCGGTTCCACAGGACGACGTCGAACCCGCCCCGAACGATGGACGAGGCCATCGCCCCACCCATGCGCCCGGTGCCGATCACCGCCACGGTCGAACTGGTCCCCTCCACCGTTCAGCGACACTACACACCTGCGCGTGTCTTGGCTAGGCAGTGGACAGCAGGGCTGCACAGACCGACGGCGCTCCTGTAGTGTCGCTGTTGGACGCGATCGAGGGGAGCAGGGATGCCGGACGGGGTGGTGCTGATCGTCGGCGGGACCGGCGGCTTGGGACGCGAGCTCGCGGCCCGCTACCGGGAGCGTGGCTCGGAGGTGATCATCACCGGTCGCGATGCTGAACGCGCCGAGACCGTGGCCGCCGAGATCGGCGAAGGCGTCACCGGGCTCGGGTTCCATCTGAGCCACCCCGAGACGATCGCGGGCGCGCTCGCCGACGTCGGGCCGGTGTCCCGGCTGGTGCTCGCGGCGATCTCCCGCGACAACAACCCGATCCACGAGTACGACATCGCCGGCGCGATCGAGCTCGTGACGATGAAGCTCGTGGGCTACACCGAGACCGTGCACACGCTGCTCGACCGGCTCTCCGACGATTCGTCGATCGTCCTGTTCGGCGGCCGGGCGAAGGACCGTCCGTATCCCGGGTCGACCACGGTCACCACGGTGAACGGCGGGATCAGCGCGCTGGTCCGCACGCTGGCGATCCAGCTGGCGCCGATCCGCATCAACGCGATCCACCCCGGCATCGTGGGCGACAGCCCGTTCTGGGAGGGCAAGCCGCTCGATGCGGTCGTGGCCAGGACCCCGACGGGTCGCCTCGCCTCGATGACGCAGGTCGTCGACGCCACGGAGTTCCTGCTCGAGAATCAGGCGATGAACGGCGAGGAGCTGTACGTCGACGGTGGCTGGATGTTGATGTAGATGGCCGACGTCACCACGACCGCCGCCGGCGAACCGCAAGCCCTCGACCGCATCGGGGACCGCCTCCGCGAGGAGCGGGTGAAGGCGGGCATCAGCCAGCGCGAACTCGCGCGGCGGCTCGGTTTGTCGGCGAGCCTGATCTCCCAGCTCGAGAGCGGGCAGTCACGGCCGTCGGTGGGGACGCTGTACCTGATCGTCACCGAGCTCGGCGTGTCGCTCGACGACGTGATCCGCGGCGAGGAGTCGGACGCGCCGTCCGACGGGAACGTCGAGGTGGCGTCGAACGGTTCGCCGGTGCTGCGTCCTGCGCAGCGCACCGCGATCGATCTCGACTCGGGCGTGCGGTGGGAGGAGCTCGCGGCCCATCGCGAGGACGGCATCGACTTCCTCGAGGCGATCTACGAGGTGGGCGGGGCGTCCACGACCGACCGTTCGCTGATCCGGCACCAGGGGCGGGAGTACGGCTACATCATCAGCGGGATGCTCGGCGTGCAGATCGGGTTCCAGGAGCATGTCCTGAGCCCCGGCGATTCGATCGCGTTCGACTCGACGACGCCGCACCGGTTGTTCAACGTGGGCGATGAGCCCGTGCACGCCATCTGGTTCGTGGTGGGGCGCCTCGGCGACCACGATCACGGCTGAGGTAAGCATCTGCGGCCGGTTCGCCTCCTGAACCGGTGACATGCAGGATGCGCTGGTGACCGAGGATCGCGTCGAGCGGTTGTACCGCGAGCAGGGGCGGCGCTTGTGGGCCGCGGTCCTCGCTTACACGCGCGACCGCGACGTGGCCGACGACGCGGTGGCCGAGGCGTTCGCACAGCTCCTGCGCCGCGACGACGAGGTGCGCGATCCGCAGGCGTGGGTGTGGACCACCGCCTTCCGGATCGCCGGCGGGGAGCTGCAACGCCGGCCCTCCGGGAACGACGCGATCCCTGAGGTCGTGCACCTGGACGAGTTCGTCGACACCGAGATCCTGGACGCCGTCACCCAGCTTCCCGAACGGCAACGAGCCGCGATCCTGCTCTTCTACTACGCCGACCAGCCGGTGCGCGAGGCCGCCCAGATGCTGGGCATGAGCTCGTCCACCTTCCGCGTCCACCTCACCCGTGCCCGCAGGCACCTGAGCCGCACCCTGGATGACCTCCGATGAATGATCTCAAGCAGTCCTTCGAACGCGACCTCGACCGTCTCCATGACGGACCTCCGGGCTGGGATGCCATCCAGGCACGATCCCGCGAGCCTCGCCTGCTCGAGACGCAGGCCGAACCCCCGATGACGCGCCCGCCGGTCCGAGCCCGGGTCGGAGCGATCGCCGTGGCCGCGCTGCTCACCGGGGCCATCGTGGTGGGCGCGGTGGCGGCGCTTCGCGACCAGCCGTCCCAGCCGCCCGCGGACACCAGCCCGGTGGTCGACCCGCAGACACCGCAGATCGTGGATCTTGACGGGTCGACGAGGACGACGCTCCCGGCCCTTCCCGACGGCGCCTTCGCGCCGGCGCTGGCGCCCGATGGCACCACGCTGGCGTTCGTGGTCCGGACCGCGGCGGGCACGGATCGGATCGTGGTCCGTGGTGAGGGTGGCGACGAGCAGATCCTGCCTGAGGGCCTGGCCGGATCCTTCCCGGTGTGGTCGCCGGACGGTACCGCGATCGCGTTCCAGGGCCAGCGGCCCGGAGGGGAGGACGACATCTACGTCGTCAACGTGGCGAGTCGCTCCGTCCAGCGACTGACGACGAGCCCGTTCAAGGACGAATGGGCCGCGTGGTCGCCCGATGGCCAGACGATCGCCTACGTGAACGATGGGCCGCAGCCGACCGACTCGTCAGGTGTGTCCCCGACCAGCTCGATCTGGACCGTGCCGATCAACGGGGGCCAGACCGAGCTCCTGGTCGACCAGGAGGGAGCATCCGAACCGTCGTTCGCCCCGGACGGACGGCGGATCGCCTTCCAGACTCCCCAAGGACTCTGGAGCGCGGACGTCGACGGCAGCCATGTCCAGCAGCTGGCGGACATCGGAGGCGCACCTCGTTGGTCCCCGGACGGTTCGACGATCGCGTTCCTCTCCTACGACCCGTCCTGGCGAGCCACGATCGAGATCTTCGGCGAGGTGCTCGACGTGCCGGTGCTGTCGATCGGGCTGCTCGATGTCGAGACCGGGGAGACGCACCTGCTCCCCGACGTCCAGGTCGCCACGGTTTCGAACCCCCCGACGTGGATGTCCGCGGGCGACGCACTGTTCACCTTCCGGGTGCAGCAGCCCGCGGCCTGACCCCGCTTCCGAGACTGATGAGGGCGTCTGCAACGTGTCGTCGTCGATCCGGCCGAAGGTTGTTCCGATACGTGGGATGCCGGTTCCACACTTCGGAACATGCCTCAGCCCGAGGCTCAGGCCAGGAGCGCGACGCCCATCGCGAGCAACCAGAGCGACCACGCGATGTAGAGGAACGGCACGGCGTCGCCCGCGAGCGTCCAGCCGCGCTCCTCGTTGGGTCTGAGGAACTCGAGCGACGCCACCATCAGCCCGAGGCCGATCACGATCCCGGCCCAGCCGAACCACTCGGACAGCTCGGCGCCGGACATCAGGGCGACACCGAACAGGACCGACCACAGGCCGGTGAGCAGGTAGCCGAGGTGTTCGCCCACGCCCACCCCGAGGAACCGGTGGAACGCCTCGAACGTGACCTCGATCGGGCGCTGGTCGGCGGGTGCTGCCTCCGCGTGCGCCCGCGCCAGCCACGGCACCAGGTAGACCCACCGCAGCAGACCCAGCATCTGCACCAGCCCCGCCAGCACTCCCACCACGATGGCGACCGCGATCAGCGCGCCGCCACCCGGCACGGCGACGTTGCCGACCAGCACCACGGTCGGGATCAGCAGTAGCCCCGACAGCATGAAGGCCCACCACGTGAGGATCAGCCCCGAGCCGCCTTCGCGGAACCGCGACAGGATCTCGGCCGGCGGCCGACGCAATACGTCGGGGTACTCGAAGCGCTTCGCCAACACCGCGAACCAAAGGTTGAACCAGATCGGTGAGAGGACCAGCAGGATGCCGGCCCACGTGCGAGCGCTCATGCGGGCGACGCTACTCGATGTAGCCGAGGCCCCGCAGGTGCTCTTCCATCTCGTCGGCTTCGGTGTCGGTGACGTTGGCCTCGTTGCCCATGCCGGTGATGCCGGCGCCGGCCGATGACTCCTCGGTGGCCTCGCGTTCGACCAGACCCTTGGTCCCGACGATCTCGTGCAGCACGCGACCGGAGGGCTTCACGGCGGTGGGGGCGTCGAGCGCCGCCACCAGCGTGGGCGCCATGTCGATCAGCGCCGGGGTCTGCTCGAAGGGCTTCTCGTTGGGGCCTACCGCCACGATCGTGCCTTCCATGCGGTGGTCGCCGCTCACCCAGTCGGCGTCCTCGATCGCGGCCTTCGCGTGGGTCAGGGAGTAGCCCTCGGTGGGCACCATCATGATGTCGGGCGCCGTGTCGGCGAACTTGCCCTTGAAGACCTCTTCGCGCTTCGCGATCTCCTTGATCGGCTTCTTGCCGGTCTTGGGATCGACATACGAAGCAAGCCGATCCATGACCTCGCCGCGCACCTTCTCGTAGTCGCCGGGGTCGACGATGCCGTCGATCTCGCGGCCGGCCAAGTTGATCGAGACGCCCTCACCGGTGGAGCGGATCGTGGTGAACGCCTTGGTCTTGGACCAGTTGACCGACTGCGGCATCGAGACCTTCCCGTGCAGGCCCAGCGTGTCGTAGACCTTGCGCGCCACCTGGCGCACGGGGCCCCACTGCATCGGGCCGAACACCGCGTTGGAGGCGCTGAACTCCAGGAAGCCCATCTCGTGGAGCATGCGGTCCATGTTGATCGCGCGGGTGCACGACTGGAACCCATGGTCGCTGATGAACAGGATGATGTCGTCGGGACGAGCGCGGGACACGAACGCGCCGATCGCGTCGTCGGTCTGGCGGAAGATGTCGGCCACCTTCTTGCCGATGCGCGTGTCCTTGTTCTTCACGTAGTCCGGGTGGTCGGGCGCGATGTAGTTGGACAGGCAGTGCTGCGTGCGGTCGATGCTGACCCAGACGCTGGCCATCATGTCCCACTCGGTGTTGTCCATGAGCCACTCGCTGGCGGCGATGCGCTTGCCCGTGACCTCGAACGCCTCGTCCAGGTAGGCGTCCGGCTTGTTGTGATACGTGGTCCAGCTCATGCCGTTGATCGGCCAGTCGTGTCCGGCCTTTTGCAGGGTGTCCTGCAGGTCGGCGGGCTGGCTGACGGCGCGGCCCTTCGGCAGCACGCCGCCGGCGATCAGGTTGCCGGTGAGCGCGGGCGGCGGGAACGTGAGCGGCACGTCCAGCAGCAGCTGGTTCTTCTTGGCCGCGGTCAGGTCATCGAGGAACGTGCGCGCCTTGATCGACTTGTAGGTGACCGGGTAGGCCTTGTGGGTGCCGGGCACCGTCTCCAGGATGTCGTAGACGCCGTGGTCCACCGGGTCGACGCCGGTGAGGAAGGACGGCCAGGCCGCCCAGCTGTGCGTGGGAACGGTGGAGCGCAGGACGTCCTTCTGCCCCCGGTCGATGAGCGCCTGCAGGTTCGGCAGCGCGCCCCGCTCGAGCAGGGGGTCGAGGATTCGCCAGTCGGCGCCGTCCCACGCGATCAAGATCACTCGTGACATAGGAAGAACCAGCCTCTCACCAGGGAAACGAGAACGTTCGGAGTGTACCGAAGCCCCCAGGGCGGCTGAATGATTGGCGTGTGACATTGGGGTGTGAAAGTCGTCTGCCGAGGGCTCAACGCATCAGGTCGAGGT
>JBKPMF010000062.1:0-8360 GCA_046732015.1 Actinomycetota bacterium | reverse complement strand
CGTCCAGGCGTCCCACGGTGACCTTGGCACCCAGCGTGCGGAGCGGCTCGGCGGCATCGGGGTGTCGGACGGCCGCTCGAACCTCGTCCTTGCGCACCAACAACGGCACCAACGCATGCCCGATCGGCCCCGACGCCCCCGTCACCATCACCGTCATGGCGGCAGGCTAGCGGGTGCATCGCCGCGTGGTCCCCACCGCCGATAGGCTGCTGCGTCATGGACGAGCGGCCCGAGCCCGAGGATCTGGAACGCGCGGGTCGCGCGCTCGGCGCTGAAGCGGTGGCGTGGCGCACGGTGTCCCGGGGCGGCCAGACCGCGGCATCCCGCTGGATCGCGACCCTGCCCGACGGTTCGACCGCGTTCGTGAAGATCGCCTTCACCCTGGACACCGCTGCGTGGGTCCGCGACGAGCATCTCTTCTACGCGCAGCACCGGGGTCTGCCCTACACCGCCGAGATGGTGGGCTGGTCCGACGACGGAGAGCGCCCCGTGCTCGTGCTCGAGGATCTGAGCGACGCCCACTGGCCGCCGCCGTGGGATCGGGATCGTGTCGACGCGGTGGTGCGCACGCTGAGGGATGTCGCCGCCACGGAGCCGTCGCCCGAGATCCCGCCCGTCTCGCAGAGTCAGTTCGACCGAACGGGGTGGCCCGAGGTGGCCGGGGACCTCGATGCGTTCCTCGCGCTGGGCCTCTGCGACGCCGCCTGGATCGAGGCGCACCTGGTCACCCTCACCGACGCCGCCCACTCGGCCGTGATCGAGGGCGACGCGCTCCTGCACATGGACGTGCGGAGCGACAACCTGTGCCTGCGCGAGGGCCGGGCGCTGCTCATCGATTGGAACTTCGCCTGTACCGGGAACCCACGGTTCGATCTCGCGGCGTGGCTGCCGAGCCTGCACGCGGAGGGCGGTCCCGCTCCGGAGGAGGTCGTCCCGCCGGCCGAGGACATGGCGGCCTTCGCGTCGGTGCTCGCCGGCTACTTCGCCGCGCACGCCGTGCGTCCGGACATCCCCGAGGCGCCGCACGTACGTCCGCTCCAGCGCAAGCAGGCCCGAACCGCGCTGCCGTGGGCGGCACGGGCGCTGGGCTTGCCGACTCCCATGCCCGCCGCCTGACGCGGCACCTGCAACGGCAGTTGCAGGTGCAACACGCTGCTACCATCGACAGCGTGAACCGTTCCTCCCACGACTACGCCGATGTCATCGACCTGCTGCGCAGCAAGGGGTTGCGGATGACCCCGCAGCGCAGAGCCATCGTCACCGAGGTGATGCGCACCCAGGGCCACATCTCTCCCGCCGCGATCGCCAGGACGGTGCAGGGCGAGATGCCGGGGGTGAACGCGTCCACGGTCTACCGCACGCTCACCCTGCTGGAGGACGTCGGCGTGCTCTCCCATTCGCACCTGGAGACCGGGGCCGAGTACCACAAGGCCGAGGAAGCCGAGCACGTCCACCTGACCTGCGGACGCTGCGGCAAGGACGACCCCCTGTCGCTGAGCGAGGCCCAGGCCCTGCACGAGCTGATCACGCAGCACCACGGGTTCGAGGCCGACCTCACCCACTTCGCGATCACGGGCCTGTGCGCGTCCTGCGCCGGCGCCGCTTAGTCGTCGAACGCGCGCTCCGGGAAGAAGCCGAAGGGCAACTCCAGGCGGTTGGCCGCCATCAGCGCGTCGTCGGCCAGGATGTCCCGGGTCCGGCCGTCGGCCACCATCACGCCTTCGTTCATCACCAGGGCCCTGGGGCAGAGCTCCAGCGCGTACGGAAGATCGTGGGTCACCATCAGCATGGTGATGGGCAGGGAGCGCAGGATGTCGGCCAGCTCGCGCCGGCCGGCGGGATCCAGGTTCGACGACGGCTCGTCCAGCACGAGGATCTCGGGTTCCATCGCCAGGACCGTGGCGACCGCCACGCGCCGGCGTTGCCCGAAGCTCAGGTGATGCGGCGGCCGGTCGATGAACTCCTCCATGCCCACAGCCTGCAATGCGCGCTCGACGCACGCGTCGAGGTCGTCACCGCGCACCCCCATGTTGGCCGGCCCGAACGCCACATCGGCGCGGACGGTGGGCATGAACAGCTGATCGTCGGGATCCTGGAACACGATGCCGACGCGCCGCCGGATCTCCTTCATGTGCTCCTTGGTGACCGGCAGGCCGCCCACCAGCACCGAGCCGTGCTGGGCCGCGTTGATGCCGTTCAGGTGCATCACGAGCGTGGTCTTGCCGGCACCGTTCGGACCCAGGAGCGCGACGCGTTCGCCCACGCCGACCGTGAGATCGATCCCGAACAGCGCCTGGGTGCCGTCGGGATAGGCGAAGGCGAGACGCGAGACCTCGAGCGCCGGCGCGTGGCTCATGGCCGCACCGCCCACGCGAGCACGCACACCACGGTCGCCACGGCCGGGAGGCTCAAAGCGGCCGCCCACTGCCCGGTGCCTGCGCGACCGTCATCGACCTCGGGGAGTCGACCGTCGAAGCCGCGGGAGATCATGGCCAGGTGCACGCGCTCCCCTCGCTCGTAGGAGCGGATGAACAGCGCGCCGGCCGAGGCCGCGAAGCCTTTCGCCTGCCAGAGCCACCGGGCGTCGTAACCGCGGGACTCCCGCGCCACCTTCATGCGCCGGGCCTCCTGCGAGATGACCTCGGAGTACCGGATCATGAACCCCGTGATCGACGTGAACACCGACGGCAGGTGCAGACGCTCCAAGCCGAGCAAGAAATCCGGGACGGGCGTGGTGGCCGCCAGGATCACGCTGGCCGCGACGCCGATCGTGCCTTTGATCAGGATGTTCCACATCGCCCACAGGCCTTCGACCGACAGGGACAGGCCGAGGACGTCGATCCGCTCCCCCTGGCCCACCAGCGGCAGGAACACCGCGAACAGCACGAACGGCACCTCGATCACCAGGCGCCTGGCGACGAAGGCCACCGTGAGATCGGCCAGCTGGGTGAGCACCACCAGCATCACGACGTAGACGCCGAACGCCCAGAACGCCTCGCGGGGCGTGGCGACGACGGCGAACACGAACAGGACCTGGGCCAGCAACTTGCATTCCGGCCGGAGGCGGTGGATCAGGCTGTCGCCGTGGACGAAGAGCGCGTGGGCGCCGCTCACGGCGCGGAGCCGGACGAGGCGGTCGCCGCCGCGGCATCGCGCTCTCCACCCGTCGCCTTGCGGCGACCGACGACGGCGAAGAGCAGGAGGCCGATGCCGAAGGTGACGGCGACGCCGACGATACCGGCGAGCCCGGTGGACAGGCCCTGGTCATCGACGCCCTGCACGCCGTAGCCGGCGAACGGGCCGTCGGCCGCGGGGTGATCCGTCTGGGTGTCGTCGAACCCCTGGTCGATCGCGACCTTGTTGAGCCCGTCGGGCGAGCTGCTGGCGAACCGGCTCACGAAGAAGGCCAACCCGAGCGCCACGAGGAGCCCGCCGACCACGACCGCCCAGGTGTTGGTTCGCCTCGCGGCCATCACGGCCTCCCAGCGAGGACGGAGGGATCACGCAGCTGCAGGGTGGGGAGCAGATCCTGGGCGCCGTAGACGAGGTCTGGGCGAACGCCCAGGACCACGCCGATCGTGAGCGCCGTGATGATGCCCTCGCCGATACCGATCAGGAGGTGCGTGCCCAGCATGGCCGTCGCCACCGTGGTGATCGACGCGCCGCCGTTGCCGCCGATCGCGTACTCGACGACGAACCCGAGGGCGGCCAGGACCACCGAGAGCGCCGCGGCGATCCCGGAGGCGGCCACGACCGATCCACGGTTCGCCGGCAACACGCCGCGGACCAACCGGAAGATCGCATACCCGCCGAACGAGGTGATGAGGGCCATGTTCAACACGTTGAGCCCGAGCGCGGTGAGCCCACCGTCGGCGAACAACAGCGCCTGCACCACCAGCACCACCGCGACCGCGACGGCCCCCGCATAGGGTCCGACCAGGATCGCGGCGAGGCACCCACCCAACAGGTGCCCACTGGTTCCCGCGGCGACAGGGAAGTTCAACATCTGCACCGCGAAGATGAAGGCGGCCACCAGGCCCGCCATGGGGGCGAGTTTCTCCGACAGGGTCTCCTTGGCCTTGACGAGGCTGTAGCCGATGCCACCGGCCGAGACAACGCCCGCGGCCGCCGACACGCCCGCGTTGATGAACCCGTCAGGGATGTGCATCCGTGCCTCCCGTTGACCGACCCTCGCGTCGGAGCAGCTCGTTGCAGTTGCAACTCGTTGCGATTCCGACGACTCCTGTATATCGCCGACTTCCCGTGAGCGTCAAGCGCTCGATCTCGGCAGCTGGTCGCTCAGAAGCGCGGGGTCTCCCGGTAGTCGCCGAACACACCGACGAGGGCGCTCACGATCTCGCCTTCCGTGCACCGGGTTCGCGCGCACTCGACCATCGGATCGATCAGGTTCTCGTCGGTGCCGGCCGCGCGGACGAGGTCGGCGAGCGCGGCCTTCGCGGCGGCATCGTCGCGCTCGGCCCGGGTCCGCCCGACGGCCACGCGTTGCTCGACCTCGGCCTCGGGTCCGATCACGAGGGTGTCGATCGGCGCTTCATCCGTCTCGACGAAGGCGTTCACGCCCACCTTCACCAGGTCGCCGGTCTCGTAGCGACGCTGCTCCTCGAAGGCGGCGTCGGCGATCCGCTGCTGGAACCAGCCCTGTTCGATCCCGGCCAGGACGCCGTCGAGCATCGAGCCCTCCCCCATCGCATCGATGTGGGCGAAGATCTCCTCGGCCTGGGCCTCGATCCGGTCGGTCATCGTCTCGACGAAGTAGGACCCCCCGAGCGGGTCGATCGTGTCGGGCGCACCGGTCTCGTACGCGATCACTTGCTGCGTGCGCAGCGCGAGCTTGGCGGCGTCCTCGGTCGGCAGGGCCAGCACCTCATCGAGCGCGTTGGTGTGCAGCGACTGCGTGCCCCCGAGCACCGCGGCGAGGGCCTCGACGGCCGTTCGCACCACGTTGTTCATCGGTTGTTGCGCGGTGTTGGAGACCCCGGCGGTCTGCGTGTGGAACCGCAGACGCATCGCGGAGGGATCGGTGGCGCCGTACCGATCACGCAGCCACCGCGCCCAGATGCGCCGGGCCGCCCGGAACTTCGCGATCTCTTCGAAGAAGTCGATGTGGCTGTTGAAGAAGAACGACAGGCCGGAGGAGAAGCGATCCACGTCGAGGCCGCGGCGCTGGCCGAGTTCGACGTAGCCGAACCCGTCGGCCAGCGTGAACGCCAGCTCCTGTGCCGCCGTCGCTCCGGCCTCGCGGATGTGATAGCCGCTCACGCTCACGGGATGGAACTTGGGGCACCGCTCGGCACAGAAGGCC
Source organism: Actinomycetota bacterium (assembly GCA_046732015.1). Lineage (GTDB taxonomy): Bacteria > Actinomycetota > UBA4738 > UBA4738 > HRBIN12 > JAOUEA01. The sequence continues at coordinate 3,037 of JBKPMF010000062.1, read as the reverse complement.
ATCAGGTCGCCGATCAGCCGCAGGTGCGGACGCGGCGGGAAGATCCATTCCTTCTGCGCGATGTACTCCTTGAGGATGTCGGTCTGCAGCGTGCCGTCGAGCTGATCCCACGCCACCCCTTGGCGCTCCGCCGTGGCCAAGAAGAACGCGAACGCCACGGTGGCCGGCCCGCTGATCGTCATCGAAGTGCTGATGTCGCCCAAGGGGATCGAATCGAACAGCGTCTCGAAATCGTCGAGGGAATCGGTCGCCACGCCGCAGCGTCCCACCTCGCCCTCGCTGCGAGGGTCGTCGGAGTCCAGCCCCATCAGGGTGGGCATGTCGAAGGCGACGCTGAGCCCGCCCTGGCCCTGGGCCAGCAGGAAGCGGTACCGCGCGTTGGTCTCGGCGGGCGTGCCGAAACCGGCGAACTGCCGCATGGTCCACAGGCGGCCCCGGTACATCGATGGGTAGACCCCACGCGTGAACGGGAACTCCCCCGGACGGCCCAGGCGTTCGTCGGGATCCCAGGAGGCCAGGTCCTCGGCGGTGGCGATCTCGGGCACGGGTTCACCGGAGAGGGTTCGATGCGAACGCTCGGCGGCGACGGCGTCGTCGGTGCGTTGGGTGCGATGGCGGGTGTCGGTCACGTGGGTCGCGTCCCTGCGATGAGATGCCGGTCGGCCGCGGCCTACTCCGCGGCCCGGGAAGCCAGCATAGCGGCAGCGCGGTAGGGATCGAGACGGCGGGCCTCCAGCTCGTCCGCCAGCTGGGGGTCGGCGCGCAGGGCCTCGGCGGCCCGAAGCCGGAACCGCTCGGCGGCCAGGCTCTCCACCTCGCGGATCAACCGGGACCGCCGCTTGGCCGCGAGGGCCCCGGACGCCGCCAGGTGATCGCGATGCGATTCGATCGCCTCCCACAGCTCTTCGATGCCCTCGCCCTGAGATGCCGAGGCGGTGAGGACCGGCGGATCCCAGTCGCGGGCCGCTCCGAGGTGCAGCATCTGGCGGAGTTCCCGGACGACCTCAGGCGCTCCATCGCGATCGGCCTTGTTGACGACGAAGATGTCGGCGACCTCGAGGATCCCGGCCTTCGCCATCTGCACGGCGTCGCCCAGACCGGGGGCAAGCACGACCACCGCGGTGTCGGTGGCAGCCGCCACGTCGACCTCGGCCTGGCCAACCCCCACGGTTTCGACCACGACGCGTTCGTACCCAGCTGCGTCCAGGATCCTGACCGCTTCAGGAGCCGCCAGCGCCATGCCGCCGAGATGTCCCCGGGTAGCCATCGACCGGATGAACACGCCGGGGTCGGTGGCATGCTCTTGCATGCGGACGCGATCGCCCAGCAGCGCCCCGCCGGTGTACGGGGAGGTGGGGTCGACCGCCAGCACGGCGACGGGGAGATCACGGGTCCGCGCGGCACCCACCAACCCGGCCGCGAGCGTCGACTTGCCCACCCCCGGCGCCCCGGTCAGACCGATCGTCACGGCTGCGCCGGTGCGTGGATACAGGCCCGCGGAGAGCGACTCCAGGTCGGCGTCGCCGTCCTCGACGGCCGAGATCGCGCGGGCCACCGCGCGCCGTTCGCGCGCCAGCACACCTCGGACGAGTTCGTCGACCTCCATCGGTCGCAGCCTACCCGCCGCCGCTCGCCGCCTGGGCGGGCGCGGCGCCGGGGATCGCCTGGAGGGCATCGCGCAGGGATCGGCAGTACTCCCGTTGCCGCATCAGGGCGGGATCCCGATCGTCGGGCACCCTGGAGGCCACCATGGCGAGATTCACCTGTTCGCGTTGGAGCCGATGCAGGAGCGAGGACGCCCGCGACCCCGCGCGCCGTCGCATCTGCGCACGGGCGGCGCGACGGCGCTTGGGCGAGGCGAGCACCACCAGCTCCTCGGCCGAGATGCCGTCGAGTCCGACCTCCCCCGAGAGGGAGGCCTGCAACCAGCGCTGTTCCCGACGCCGGGCGAGCCAGACCGCGATACCCACGAACGCGAGCAGCGGCAGCCCTTTGACCGCCGTCGCGACCGGCACCATCAGCCAATCGGCGCCGGTCCAGGGCTCCGCAGGGAAGAAGTCGAGCAACGGGGAGTTCCACAGGAAGTGACCGAACACCGCCAGGGCACACAGACCGGCCGCGATCCACAGACGACGGGCCAGCGGTTCGGTGGCGCGGCGCGAGACCACCACCCCGACGGCCATGCCCACCAGCCCGGTGTAGAGCACGTGCGAGTACAGACCGCTCGCCACCACCCGAAGGAAGAACCCCTGCAACACGCCGGCCGGCTGGCCGCCGAACACGCTCATGAAGTAGAAGACGTCCTCGACGATCGCGAATCCCAGGCCGCACACGGCCCCGTAGACGAACCCGTCCATCACGTCGTCGATCTCGTCGCGCGCGATCAGGTAGATCAACACGACGCCACAGCCCTTCAAGGTCTCCTCGACGAACGGCGCGGTGAGCGCGGCGGTCCAGCGCGCCGCGAACTCGGGACCTCCCACCCTGGCGACCGTGAGCCCCCATCCGAGGTTGCCGATCGCCGACAGCGTGGTGGCCGCGACCGCGCCCCACACCAGGGCCGCGGCGACGAGCGACAACGGCTCGCGCTCGTAGAGGTCCAGGAAGTAGACGACCAGGAACACCGGCAAGGCGTAGAGGGCCAGCAGCAACCAGGACAGCGCCCATCCCGAGGCGGAGATGTTCCGATAGAAGCTTTGCTCGGCGAGCGCCACCAAGCCCGTCGCCACGACGATGGCAACGTACAACCAGAACGCGGGCTGCCGTGGCTGGAAGAACCCCACGTGATGCAGGCTCGAACGCCGGAACGTTCGGCGGGAGGCCACGGTCACGGTCAGGTCACCTCGGCTTGATCGACCATCGTGTGGATGTCGCCGTCGATGAACGCGAGGGAGCCTTCGGGGCCGAGCCCGACGAAGACCGCGCCCCGGCCCGAGGGATCGACCACGGCGGTGACCTCGCCTTCGATCGACCCGCCGGACTCCGGGTCGACGCCGACGAAGGTGAACCGGGCGCCCGGGGTGCCGTCGGCCAGCAC
>JBKPMF010000061.1:0-8397 GCA_046732015.1 Actinomycetota bacterium | reverse complement strand
ACGGATCGCTTCGCGCCCTGGTGGTAGATCGTCGAGCAACCTCGAGCAGCCGAGGTCACGGCAGCCTGATCGCGGAGGTCCGCTTGCACGAACTCGACTTCGGGTGTCGAGGCAAGAGCATCGGCAGTGTTCTCGGAGAGGTCGTCGAGACCGACCACCATGAGGCCGTCGGCCACGAGCCGACGACACAGATTCGAGCCGATGAAGCCAGCGGCGCCGGTGACGAGTACCCGGTCATCACTCATAGCGGCAGGCTACCCGCCGAGGAGCGAGGAACCACGGAAGCGCAGGCATCGTGCCTCTCCGGTCGCGGTGAAGGGCGGGGGTACGATGCCGCAAGCCATGCGTCCCTGGACCTCCGTCTTCGTCGCGAGCGACGCGCTCTCGTGGGAAGGCATCCCCGGATGGATCCGCTACTCCATGGCGTTCGTGATACCGCTCCTCGCAACCCTGGCCCTGACACCGGTCGCCGCCCGGCTGGCCGGACGCTTCGATGTCATGGATCACCCGGGCGCCCACAAGACGCACGTGGGCCCCACGCCGTATCTCGGTGGCGTGGCGGTCGCCGCCGGGCTCCTGGTGATCGGCTGGCTCACCGCGGGAGCGAACGGTCAATTGCTCGTCGTCGTGGGCGGCGCCCTGGTGCTCGGATTCGTTGGGCTGCTCGACGACGTCCAACCGGTGTCCCCGTGGATCCGTCTTGCGTACCAGGTGGTCGCGGCGATCTCGTTGTGGCTCGTCGGCGTTCGAGCGGGGGTGTTCGATGCCACTTGGATCGACCTGCCGATCACCGTCATGTGGGTGGTGGCGGTTACCAACGCCTTCAACTTCATCGACAACATGGATGGGATCGCCGCCGGCGTAGCCATCGCCTCGTCGCTGGGGATCGCCGCGATCGCCGGATACAACGGCGACTACCTGGTCACGTCACTCGCGCTCGCTACGGCCGGCGCCGCGCTCGGTTTCCTGCGCTACAACATCCCTCCAGCGAAGATCTTCCTCGGCGATGCAGGGTCGATGCTCCTGGGCTTCATGGTCGCTGCGCTGATCCTGAAGCTGGACCTTCCCGTGGGACCGCCGGCACCTCGCGTGTTGTCGACGGTGCTGCTCGCGGGCGTGCCGCTGTTCGACCTGTCCGTGGTGGTGATCGCCCGACTCCGAGATCGGCGACCGATCTGGCGCGGCAGCACGGACCACACGTCTCACCGCATGACGGCGGCTGGTCGTTCCCGGCGCCATGTGCTCGTGTACTCGGTCGCGGCACAACTCGCGTGCTCGCTCCTCGCCTTCGCGATGTATCGACAATCGCAGGCCGTGGTGATCGGCGTGGGGTTCGCGGTCGGCGTCGTGTGGTTGGTATTGCTGGGGATCTTCCTCCGTATGCCTGAGCTGACCGTGGCGGTCGATCCCACACTCGCGGTCGATGACGTCGCTCAAGGTTAGCGACCGCGCATGTCGGCGCGGGCCAGCAGCTCGCCGTAGAGGCCCGTGAGGTCGTCGGCGAGCCGGCGATCGGAGAACCGACCCTCCACCCAGCGAGCGCCCTCCTCCCCCATGCGCCGCGCTCCCTCCGGGTCCTGCAGCAGGGTCAGCACGTTCGCGGCCACGGCGATCGGGTCACGGGGCGGCACGAGCAGTCCGGTGTTGCCGTCGCGGACCACATCGCCCACCCCGCCCACGTTGGTCGCCACGACGGGCTTGCCCGCCGCCGACGCCTCGATCAGCGACACCGGCGTGCCTTCCAACCTCGACGTGAGCGCCACCACGTCGAAGGCGCTGTACAGCGACGGCAGGTCGTCGACCCACCCCAGGAACCGGACCCGGTCACCCAGGAGGGCGGTGGCCTCGGCTTGCAGACGCTCGCGCAGCTCTCCGTCGCCGGCCAGCACGAACGTCGCGTCCGGGACGGCGGTCGCCACGCGAGCCGCCGCCCGGAAGAAGGTGTCGTGGTCCTTGATCGCCACGAGCCGGCCCACGCAACCGACGATGGAACCATCGAGCGGCAGGCCCAGGCGGGCGCGAGCCTCACGCTGGTCCGGGCGGGAGGTGAGCAAGGGATCCAGGTCGACGCCGACCGGCACGACGTGCCAGTTTCGTTCCGACCCGATGCCCATGGCGAGCAGTTCATCGCGCACCCAGGGAGCCACGGCCACCAGCGCGTCGGTCCGAGCCGCCAGCGCGCGTTCCGCCTGGACGAAGGCGCGGCTCTTCAGCGCCGAGAAGTACTCCTGCAGGACGTGTCCGTGGAACGTGTGGACGATCGCGGGGACGCCCGCCTGCTGGGCCGCCAGTCGTCCGAGGGCGCCGGCCTTGGCGAGGTGGGTGTGGACGACCTGCGGACGCCAGCGTCGCATCAGGGTGTAGAGGTCGCGAAGCGCATGCAGATCCTGCGTGGGACGCAGCTCGCGGGTGAGCCAGGGCATCGACGTCGTGGGCAGGCCCGGTCCGGGTTCGACGGTGCCCTCGCGAGGACCGGAGGCGCCCCACACCAGCCGGGTGTCGAAGCCTCGCTCCTGCAGCTCACGGGTGAGGAACAGCGCCTGGCGAGCCGGTCCTCCCACGTTCAACCGGGTCATGACGCGCAGCACGCGAGGCCGTTCGAAGGCAGGATGCCGTGGGCGGGGGGGTGCGGAGATCGCGTCGGGGACGGGTATGGGCGCTCGCACGGCCGGTGGGGCCGGAGCACCCGGGGTCGGGACGCGGATCGCCTCCATGGTTCAGGCATCGACACGTATGACCTCTGATGCCGATGCCCGAAATCGGGTATCTCACGCTGCCGAGGCCCTCGGATGGCTGCACTAGGCTGAGCCAACCCATGAACTACCTGATCACTGGAGGAGCCGGATTCATCGGTTCCCACCTCGCGGACGCCCTCTTGGCTCGTGGCGACACCGTCGTCGCCTTCGATGACGTCTCAACCGGGTCCGTCGACAACGTGCGACACCTGCTCGACCACCAGCGGTTCACGCTTCGGGAGGGCACCATCCTGGACCACCCCATGGTGGCCCAGTTGGCCGGTCGAGCTGATGTGGTGGTCCATCTCGCCGCGGCGGTCGGCGTGAAGCTGATCGTGGACCAGCCTCTGCGATCCCTGCTCACCAACATCCGAGGCACCGAGATCGTGCTGGATGCCGCTGCGATGGGTGGGTGCCGCGTGCTGGTGGCCTCCACGTCGGAGGTCTACGGCAAGAACGCCACCGGACCCCTGGTCGAGGATTCCGACCGCATCCTTGGCTCACCGTTCGTGGCACGCTGGAGCTACTCCGAGGCCAAAGCCGTCGACGAGATCCTGGCGCACGCCTACTGGAAGGAACGCGGCACTGAGGCCATCGTCGTCCGGTTCTTCAACTGCGTAGGCCCCAGGCAGACCGGTGCCTACGGCATGGTGATCCCGTCGCTGGTTCGCCAGGCGCTTCGGGGGGACGATGTCACGGTCTACGGCTCGGGCGAGCAACGACGCTGCTTCTGCCACGTGCAGGACACCGTCGCGGCGGTGGTCTCGCTGCTGGACCACCCCGACAGCCCGGGCGACCCCTTCAACATCGGCGCGCTGAACGAGGTCACGATCAACGAGCTGGCCACGCGCATCATCGAGCGCACGGGCGACGGCGCGAAGGTGCGCCACATCCCCTACGAGGTCGCCTACGAAGAGGGCTTCGAGGACATGGAGCGCCGGGTCCCCGACACCACGAAGATCAACACCCTCACGGGATGGGAGCCCACGCGCACACTCGACGACATCCTGGACGACGTCATCGCCTTCGAGCGGGAGCGGACCTCGGCCAGCTGACCGGATCGGCGCTCAGGCGGACCTGAAATCAGCTCAGACTGGATGCCGGCGTGGAGGCCGCCCACGAGGCAGCGACCGAGGTGGCGTCGGCTTCGCCGGGCGCCGAAGGGCCGGCCACGGACTCGATGCCGCCCAGGGCCTGCACCATGTCGGCCACGGCCACCGCCAGGCGATGTCCCTGCTCCTTGGAGCTGATCTGCACGCCGCGCTCATGGAGCACTTCGAAGAAGTCCTCCAGGATGGCCCGCTGATCGCCCAACAGGGAGGCTTCCGAGACGTTCAACGCTCGCGCCAACCGGGCGAGGGTCTGGATCGAAGGCTCGACATGTCCGTTCTCGTATCGCGAGAGCCTCGCCTTCGGGATCCCGGACAGTTCCTCCAGTTCGGACTGACTCAATCCTGCGCCCAGACGCGCCTCACGCAAACGGTTTCCGAAGTGCTTACCGTCATCCTGGTAATGCATAACGGTCCAACCCCCCCTTGCTCGCTGTCGTTCGCTACCGAAGCAGCCTCCCGAGCCGCTGACCCTAGCATAGGCCCGTCTTGAGGGAACACCGTGTTGCTCTCAGGGCACCCCCCTGATGTAGAGGTTTCGGCTCCAACGCGAAGGGCGGGACCCGATCGGGTCCCGCCCTTTTTCATCGCCTCCGATGGAGACGATCCACGTGATGCAGAAGCGTTACTTCACCTCGACGGTGGCGCCGGCGCCTTCCAGCTGCTCCTTGGCCTTGTCCGCCGCTTCCTTCGTGACCTTCTCCAGGACGGCCTGGGGGGCGCCGTCCACGAGGTCCTTGGCCTCCTTGAGGCCCAGGCTGGTGAGCGCGCGCACCTCCTTGATGACCTGGATCTTCTTGTCGCCGGCACCGGTGAGGACGACGTCGAACTCGTCCTGCTCCTCGGCGGCCTCGCCGCCACCGCCGCCACCTGGGCCGGCAGCCATCATCACGGGGGCGGCCGCGGCCGCGGTGACATCGAAGGTCTCTTCGAACTGCTTGATGAACTCGCTCAGCTCCAGGAGGGTCATCTCCTTGAACTGATCGAGCAGGTCGTCCGTGCTCAACTTGGCCATGACTTACTCCTCCTCTTCGCTGCCCGAAGCCTCGGCTTCGGTCGTGTCGTCACTCGCTTGATCGGGTTCGTCGGCCGCCTCGGCGGCGGGCGCCTCGGCATCCTCGGTGGGAGCTTCCTCAGCCGCTGGGGCATCCTCGGTGGACGCCTCTGGGGCCGGTGCGTCGTCCGCAGCTGGGGCGGGTGCCTCCGCCACGTCCTCGGCCGGGAGCTTGTCCTTGTAGGCCTCCAGCACGCCCAGGAACTTGGACTGTGCGCCCACGAACATGGCGGCCGCCTTCGACATCTCCGACTTCATCAAGCCGGCGATCTTGGAGAGCATCACCTCGCGGGATTCGAGTGAGGCCAGCGCCTTCGCGTCGGCGGCGGACAGCAGCTTGCCGTCCATGAACCCGCCCTTGAGGACCAGGGTGGGGAACTTCTTCGCGGCGTCGACGACCGACTTGGCCGCCGCCACCGGGTCGCCCTCGACGAACGCCACCGCGGACGGGCCCTCCAACATGGGCTCCAGCTCCGCGACGCCGGCGTCGTTGACGGCCCGTCGCATCAGGGTGTTCTTGACCACGGCGAACTTCGTCCCGCCCTCGGCGAGGGAACGACGGAGCTCGGTGATCTCGGTAACCGTCAGGCCTCGGTACTCGGTGAGCAGCAGGGCGTCAGATCGGTCGATCCGCTCCTTCAGCTCAGCGACCCTTTCGACCTTCTTGGTATTCGGTTCTGTGGTGGGCATCGCGCCTCCTGACATGAAACAACGCGTCCCCGCAGACAGCGGAGACGCGTCCCTTGGAGCGCGAAGCGTCTTCGTTTCTCAGCCTCGGCAGGTACCCCGAAGGGATTATGCGAAGTGCCCCTGCTGTCTGCGGCCCGGGAAGGATAGCAGGGACTACGGGGACGCCGACTCGCTGGGCTTCGGGCTCGAGGACGCCGGAGGCGCGGGCGACGGATTCTCCTCGAGGGTGATCCGGTCGGCGAGACTCGGATCGAGTTCGATCGCCATGTTGAGGTGCTGTTGGGCGAGCTTCGGCTCATTGGCATCGCGGTAGAGCAAACCCAAGTTGAGGTGCGCAGCCGCGTACTCGGGTTGGATCACGATGACGCGCTCGTAGAGATCGATGGCCTCCTGCGTGGCACCTGCCTTCGTCCGAAGGATGGCGAGGTTGAACATCGCGGGAACGAAATCAGGGGCGGTATCGAGCGCCGCTCGGTAGTACCCCTCGGCCAAGGCGGTGCGCCCGTCCGACTGCTCGATGACACCCATGTTGTAGTTGGCGTATTGGTCCTCGGGACGGACGTCCAGGACCATCTGGTACTGCTCGGCGGCGGCCTCGAGATCGCCGGCTTGTTGCTGAGCGAGGCCCTCCTTGAGCGCTTGGTCCGGATCGACGTCGTCGCTGCAGGCCGCCATCCCGATCGTCACAGCGACCATCAGCATGGAAACGGCGGCATTCATCCTCTTCATAGCGCGGATGCTACCCGCCGAACGACGATCCGACGGCGAAGCAGCACGAAAGAGGCGGCCCCGGAGGGCCGCCTCTTCTCCATGCCTGACCGTTGGATCACAGAGCGCAGAGCGCGTACGCCGTGACCGTCCAGGAGGTAGCCGTGTTCACGAACTCCGCGCCGTCGACGGTCCAGACCGTCGAAGAGGACGCATAGCTAGCCTGTGCCCCTGCATTGGCTAGGCTCGTGGAGAACCCGCCCCCAACCACCTTGCGACCACCGGTGCAGGTCGCCGTGATCGTCTTGCTCGACGAGGTTGATGCGGAGGTGTTGGAGACGATCGTCACGTTGACGTTACCCCCACCCGCACCGGTCGGACCGATCGGCCCCGTTCCGCCGTCCGGGCCGGTTCCGCCGTCGGGACCGGTGCCCCCGTCTGCGCCCGTAGCTCCCGTGTCGCCTGCAGCACCTGTGGGACCAGCCGCGCCGGTCGGGCCAACAGCACCCGTTGCGCCAACAGCACCGGTGGCACCATCAGTGCCGTTCGACCCGGTGCCGCCGAGTGCACCTGTGGTGCCCATCGCACCCGTCGTGCCGGTCGCTCCATCTGCACCCGTGGGACCGACCGGCCCCGTGGGTCCGACCGCTCCGGTCAGGCCGGTCGCGCCGGTGGCACCTGTGGCGCCCGTGGCACCTGTGGCACCGGTCGCACCCGTCGGGCCGGTTGCTCCAGTGGCACCGACCGCGCCGGTGGCTCCGGTCAAGCCGTCAGCCCCGGTCGCGCCGGTGGCGCCCGTGGCGCCGCCCGCAGCACCGGTTGCACCGGTCACGCCTTGCGCGCCGGTGGAGCCGGTGGCACCAGGATCACCCTTCTTGCCCTTCTTGTTCCAGACGTAGGTGACTTCACCCTTCTTGCAGTTCTTGCTCGTGGGGATGATGCGCACCGCGCGGGTTTGCTTGTCGACGCAGCCCTTGATCTTGTTGGACTTCGCCATGGCGGCTTCGCGAGTGTTCCGTCGCATCACCGAGGCGGAAGCGAACGTGGCGCCGGCGATCAACCCCAAGATCGCGATGACCGCGATGGGGGTCGCCCACCTCCGAGATTTCTTGTGCACGTGCGCTCCTTCCGTTGCCTGACCTGACGAGCCATGGGTTCATGGCTCACACTTAGGTGGCAGTATCGGCAGTGAACCTTCCAAGGCAAAGCACATCCTGACGGAAATTTGCGATTCCTCGGAAGGGGGGGGTCTGCCCTACTCGGACGGAGGTAGGGCGTCCGGCCGTCGGCCGTTCGCACGGCGTCGCTCGCCGACCCACAGGCCGAGGATCGCGAGGGCACCGAGGAAGAACAGCGGCCCGGTCCATGGATATGCCTGATAGGTGAGGGTGACGTCGTGCTCGCCCTCCGGCACGGGTACGCCCACCAACGCCGGGGATAGCATCTGCGGCTGCACGGGTTCGCCGTCGACCGCGGCTTCCCATCGAGGGTCGTAGGACACCTTGAAGAGCGCGACCCCGGACCGAGCCATCTCGACGGTGCCGCCGAACGCGCCGTCCTGCGGAGCGGCCGTTTCGTTCACGACCGTGCCCGGAGGCTTCCGTGGCTGTTCATCGGGACCGAGCGTCGGTGCAGCTGCCTCGCGTCGCCCGAAGGCGACGGTGGGCACGAAGCGATGCTCGAACAAGCCAGACCGCAGGATCGAGGAGGTCTGCTGGCCGATGTTCTCCCGGTCGGCAGCCACCGGTGCGATCGTGTCGACCACGTCGAGGTAGCCGGTGTCGGGGAATTCCCACAAGACGTGTCGTCCCACCTGAGCTACACGTTGTGCCGCAGGGAGCTGCCGGTCCTCGGGCCAGATCACGTACCGAACCCCGAAGAGTTCGCGCATGTCCGGGTCGCCGATATCGAAGCGGTATTCCGCAGGCGACGCGAGGGACCATGTGGGCCTGGTGAAACCGATCGCGTCGGCTTGGAGGTTGAGCAGCGCCGCGAACGTCGGCACCTGACCGATCCGGTACTGCGACACGCTGGGGCCACGCTGTTCGGAGAAGATCCTGCCCGGACCCAGGTCGCGGGTCCGTTCCACCAACGCCTCGTA
>JBKPMF010000060.1:0-5578 GCA_046732015.1 Actinomycetota bacterium | reverse complement strand
CCCAACTCCAGTTCGAGCGCGCGGCAGAACCGCGCCACCGGTTCGTGATATCGATGAACGCCCTGCAGCACGATCGTGGCGCCGTCGTCGAACAGCGCGAAGATCCGCGCCGGATCGGCCATGCCGCTGACGGGTTTCGACCCCGTGCGCCCCGATCGCGTGTACGAGGACTCCGGGATCTGCGCGCCGGCTTTCACCAGTCGGAAGGTGGGCGTCCGCGGTGAGGTGGTGGTCAGCAATCGGTCGACGTCGTCCAGCGAGAGCAGGTCGGCGAAGCCGGCACCGTCGGCGTCCGGGAAGACCGCCGCGCGCTGCGACCAGGTCCCTGAGAGGAACCTCGACGGATCGCCGGTGACCCGCGCCAGCGCGGAGGGCTCAATTCGGGTGAGCTCGGGTTCGGGCGGGACGGCCCGCAGGGTCACTGGTCCGTGCCGTCGGCGTCCGTCGCGTCTCCGTCGGTGCCGTCCGTGGTGTCGCCATCGGTGCCATCGGCGTCCGTCGTGTCGGTGCCGTCCGCGTCCTTGGCATCCCCGTCGGTGCCGTCCGTCGCGTCTCCATCGGTGCCATCGGCGTCACTCGTGTCGGTCCCGTCCGTGTCCTGCAGGGAGGCAGATGGTGACGCCTGCCCGCCGCCCGCCATGACGGTGGTGATCTCGTCGTCGGTCAGAACGTCCTGCGGCTGGTCATCGATCATGCCGGGCCTCCTCGAGTCGAGCGTGAACGGGTCGGACCGTCATGCTAACCGTGTCGGCCGCCGTCCGTGGTTCGAGCTCAGGAGTGCGCCTTGGCGAAGGTCTCCCGGAGTAGCCAGGTGAGCGCGAACGTCCAGGCCAGCGCCGTAACGATCGCCGAGACCACCACGATGCGACGCAGCCTGCCGATCGCGATACCGACACCGATGCCGCCGATCGCGATCGCCCACTTCGCCCACATCCACTGGGTGGCGGGGAGCCGTTCGGTGCCGCGGATGCAAAGCCGGAACACGGGGTCGAGACTCGTGCCCGAGGGGCAGGTGGCCACCGGGATCAAGAGGGCGACGGCCAGCGCCGCCAGGATGAAGAGCACCGACAGCCCCCAGATCCACAGGCCGGATCCCTCGGGGTCGACCGGGCGGCGCCACACGGTCCACGCGATCCGCAGGCCGGCGCCGATCACGGCGAGCGAGACCAGCGAGACGAGCCCGGCGGCCCCCGCCCAGTCCTCACACGACGGCCCTTTCGCGCACGTGAGTTCGTCCCACGACGTCGCGATGAACGCGATCCCCGCCACGATGATGCAGCCGGCCGTGACGAAGCCGGCGATCTTGCCTGCGGGGGATATCTCTGCGCGCATCGGCCCTCATCGTTCCACATGGGATGGCCGGAATACCGGGTGGAACGCGGGTTCAAGCCCAGGGGTGGTTCCTGCCGACAACCCTTCGAGAGTGAGCGCTCACTGGGCGCTCGCGTGCGCACGAGGCGCGACGAAGGGAGCTTCGATGGAGTCGGCAAAGCTGTCGTACGCGGGGATCGCTGGAGCGGTCGCGGGGGTCCTCGGACTGTTCGGTGCGGTGTCCAAGTGGTACGCGGTGTCATTGGCTGGCGGCACCGTGACCATCAAGGGCACGAGCGACGCCAGCGGCAAGCTCGCCCTGGCGATGTCGGTCGCGCTGTTCGCGTTCTCGGCGGCCTACGTGCTGATCGCCGACGCTCGGGTCCGTCGTTCCATGGCGGCCCTGATGATCGTCACCGCCGTCGTCCTGACGCTGGCCGCGGTCTGGGGTCTCACGCGTGCCGACGGCGCCAGCGTCGAGATGGGCCTGTGGCTCACCGGTTTGGCCGGCGTGCTCGGCATCGGCGCCGGAGTCCTGACGTTGAAGGACGCTCCGGTCGACGAAGACATCGTCGAGCCTGAGCCCGTCAACGCCGAAGCCGCTTCCTGACCCGCCGGACCCGCGACGGCGGGGCGGACGGCCGTTAGCCTGTGCGGATGCCTGATGCATCCGTGCAAGCGCGAACGTGGTGGGCCCGCGAGGGACTGGAGAACCGTGGAGGCCGCCTGACGATCGCGGGCCGCGATGCGGAGCAGCTCGCGCGCGAACACGGCACGCCGTTGTTCGTCTACGACCTCGAGCGCGCCCGTGAGCAGGCGGTGCTCCTGCGGGATGCCTTCGACCGGGCCGGTGTGGCGGCCATCGTCCGGTTCGCGCTGAAGGCGCAACGCGAGCCCGCGTTCCTCGCGTTCCTGCGGGAGGGCGCGCCCTTCGTGGGCATGGACGTGTGTTCCCCGGGCGAACTCGCGTGGGCGCTCGAGCATGGGTGGGGGTCCGGGGAGATCAGCTACACCGGCACGAACCTGTCCGAGGCCGATCTCGCGCAGATCCTGCCGACCGGTGCCCATCTCAACGTGGACCTGCTCTCGCAGTTGGAGCGGGTGGGGCGGGCAGCGCCGGGACGCCGCGTCGGCATCCGGGTGAACCCCCGGATCGGCGCCACGCACGCAGGCGGGGACGAGAGCACCTACGCCGGGGCCAAGCCCACGAAGTTCGGCATCTATCCCGAGCGACTGGACGATGCCATCGAGATCGCGCGTCGCCACGACCTCACGATCGACACCGTGCACGTCCATTCGGGCTACCTCTACTTCAGCTCCTCGCTCGACGTCGTGGACGAGATGATCGGTCGTATCGCCTCGATCACCCGGACGCTGCAGGACCGCGGCTGCCCCATCACCGAGGTCAACACCGGTGGCGGCCTGGGCGTGCCCTTCCGCCCCGACGACGAACCGTTGGACCTGGATCGGTGGGCCAGCATCATGGCTCGCCACCTCGGTCCACTCGGGGTCACGGTCGCGACCGAGCCAGGTGAGTTCATCGCGAAGCAGGCCGGGGTGCACTTGGCCGAGGTCGTGACGGTGGAAGACCGCGACGGCACCACGTTCGTGGGGCTCGACACCGGCTGGAACGTGCTGAACGAGCACTTCGTGTACCGGATCCCCTTCTTCCCGATCGTGTGTCGCGCCGCCGATGCCGAGCCGGTGCACCGGGTCACGGTGTCGGGTCACATCAACGAGGGCCCGGATCTGTTCGCCGAGGACCACCCCATGCCCGAGGTGCACGAGGGCGACGTCGTGGCACTGCCGAACGTGGGCAGCTACAACGCCTCGATGTCGAGCGCCCATTGCCTGCGAGGACCGGCGGCGTCGATCGCGTTCCCTGATCGGGCGTGAGCGCGGTGACCCCGCTCCCCGTCGCAGGCAAGTGGTTCCGGATGAACAACGGCGAACACGATGTGGCACGACTGCAGGAGCATCGGATCGACCAGATGCTCGAGTCGAACGTCTGGCACGTCCGCGGAGCACAGGCCGACCTGGTGATCGACACCGGCAACGGCATCGGGCGGCTACGGCCGCAGCTGGATCGGCTGCGCCCGGGACACCCGATGATCGCGGTGGCGACCCACGGGCATTTCGATCACACCGGCGGCATGGTGGAGTTCGACGACCGTCGCTGTCACCAGGCTGACGCGGGCGAGGTCCGCGAGCCGTATCCCCTGACCCTGGTGCGTGAACGCTACCCCGACGACCTCGACGCGATGTTCGCCTACTACGGGTACGAGGCGCCCGACGTGTTGGTGACCGCCGTCCCGTGGGAAGGCTTCGACGTCGCCGGGTGGACCATCCGCGGGTGCGATCCGACCTCGTTCGTGGCCGACGGGGACGTCATCGACCTGGGGGACCGAACCGTGGAGATCCTGCACGTTCCCGGCCACACGCCGGGGTCGATCGCGCTCTGGGAACCGGCCACCGGCCTCCTGTTCACCGGAGACATGGTCTACGCCGACGACCGGCTCTCCTTCGACGATCGGGAGTCGACGGAACGTTCGCTCGCGCGGCTGCGGGCGTTGCCAGTGACGCTGGTGCATCCGGGGCACGGTCGCAGCATCGAGCGCGACGAGTTCGTATCGCTGATCGATGAGGTGGTGGCCGCGGGGCCGGCGACCCACTAGTCGCGCAGGCCGGTGGTCAGCGCTTCGACTGCGCGGTGCCGAATCGGGCGACGAAGACGGCGTCGGTGCCGCTCCACCCTGCATGGGTGAACCGCAGCACGAACGCACGGCACGAGCCTGTCCATGCCCGCTCGGTTCGCCACCGGACGTCCAGTCCGCCCTGCTTGAGCTGGAGCCTCACGTCCGCGGGTTCCGGCTCGCCGAGCGCCTGCGACGGGTCCGCGCAGCTCACCTGCTGGGATCGGGGGTAGCCGGGCGCCACGAACAGCAGGGCATCGGCCGGTCGGGTGAGCCCGAGCCCGAGATCCAGCGTCTCCCAGAACCCGGCGCGCCGAGTCGTGGGTGTGAGGAGCGATCCTCCGAGGTCGGAGAACACGATGTAGCCGGTCGAGGACGTCGCGGTGTTCCCCTGGACATCCGATGCTTCCACGTCGAAGCGGTGGGACCCGATCGAGGTGTCGATCGCCTGCCCATCGATCACCGGCCCGGCGCACGTCGCCAAGCCGGAGCCGCCTGCTTCGTCCGTGCAGCCGTATCGGGCCACGATCTGCTGCCCCTCCTCGAAGACGCTTCCCTCACCCGGTGAGGTGATCGAGATCGTGGGAGCCGTCGTGTCGACCGGGGCATCCACCGCGCTCAGCCGGCCGATGCGGTTCCCGTTGCCTTCGGTGAACCACACCGCATCGTCCGGTCCGCCCGTGATCCCGAACGGGGACGAGCCGACGTTCGGCAGCGAGAACTCGGTGATCGAGCCGCCCGTCGTGATCCGTCCGATCGCGTCGGTGTCGGGCTCGGTGAACCACAGCGCGCCATCCCATCCCGCGGCGATCCCCGTGGGGTCGGTCGCCGCGGTGGGGATCGCGAACGTCGTGACGTTGCCGGCGGTGTCGATCCGTCCGATGCGGTTGCCGGCGCGCATCGTGAACCAGAGCGCGCCGTCGGGGCCGGCAGCGATCCCGGTGGGAAGGCTGGAGGCGACCGGCACCGGATACTCCGTGATCAGGCCGTCGGTGGTGATGCGACCGATCTGGTTCGCGCGCTGCTCGGTGAACCACAGGTTGCCGTCCGATCCGAGGGCGATCCCCACGGGACCGGCGACCGGGGTGGGCAGCTCGAACTCCACGGTGGTGCCGTCGGTCGCCATCCGCGCCACCCGATGGGCGCTGCGCTCGGTGAACCACAGGGCCCCATCCGGTCCGGTCACGATCCCCGCGGGTCCCGCACCGTCGGAGGGGAGGAAGAACTCGGTCAACGTTCCGTCCGTCGTCAGGCGACCGATCAGGCCGGACCCCTGCTCGGTGAACCACACCGCGCCGTCGGGCCCGGCCGTGATCGCGGTGGGGTCCGAGGTCGTCGCGAGCGCCGTCGAGGGTCCGAACGTCCCATCGGTCGCCATGGAGCCGACCGAGTCGGTGCCCCGGGCGGTGAACCACAAGGCGTCGTCCGGTCCGGTCGCGATGCCGAAGGGCGAGGAGCCGTCGACGGGCAGGGGGAACTCCGTGACCTCGTGGGCGGGAGCTCCATGTGCGTCGGGTGACCGCACCGCCAGGATGGAGACCGCCAGCAGGGTCACCACCAGCAAAGCGGTACGT
>JBKPMF010000059.1:0-6601 GCA_046732015.1 Actinomycetota bacterium | reverse complement strand
GGCGGCACCGGCTCCGTCGCCTACGCGATCGCCAACGCCGCGTTGTCGCTGGGCGTGGAGATCCGCACCGAGGCCGGCGTCGACCACGTGAAAACTGCCGGCGGCCGCGCCACCGGCGTCGTGCTGTCGAGCGGGGAAGAGATCGACGCCGACGTGGTGATGTCGTCGCTCGACTCGCGTCAGACGTTCATCAACCTGCTTGACGAATCGGACCTG
Organism: Actinomycetota bacterium; assembly: GCA_046732015.1. Taxonomy (GTDB): domain Bacteria; phylum Actinomycetota; class UBA4738; order UBA4738; family HRBIN12; genus JAOUEA01. Next base: position 6,385 of record JBKPMF010000059.1, on the reverse strand, counting down.
GACCCGGCGTTCCGCGACGAGGTCATGCGCTTCAAGTACCGCGGTTCCTCGGGCAAGGTGAACCTCGCGCTGTCCGGACTTCCCGAGCTCGCGTGCAAGCCCGGCGTGGGGGAGTGGTTGCGTGGGGCGATCAGCTTCTCGCCGTCGCTCGACTACATGGAGCGGGCCTACGACGATGCGAAGTACGGCCGTCCGTCCAAGCGCCCGTACATCGACTGCATCATGCCCACGCTGGTCGACCCCACGATGGCGCCTCCCGGCAAGCACGTGATGAGCTGCTTCGTGCAGTACGCCCCCTATCACCTCGAGAACGGCGAGCAGTGGGACGACACGAAGCGCGAGGCCTTCGGCCAGAACGTGATCGACACCTTGGAGGAGCGCTTCCCCAACATCCGCAACCTGATCGAGGGCTACCAGTTCGTCACCCCGAAGGACATCGAGGACATCACGGGCTTGAGCGAAGGCAACATCTTCGCCGGCGAACTCTCGCTCGAGCAGCTGTTCTTCAACCGGCCGGTCCCCGGCTGGGCTCGGTACGAGACCCCGGTGCGCGACCTGTGGATGTGCGGATCGGCCACCCACCCCGGCGGCGGCATCATGGGCGCGCCGGGCATGATCGCCGCGCGCGAGTACCTCAAGCAACGCAAGCGCGGACGAAGGGCGGCCTGACATGGCACGCCAAGACATCGTCGTCATCGGCGCGGGGCACAACGGTCTGGTGGCTGCCGCCTACCTCGCGAAGGGCGGCAAGAAGGTCACCGTGCTGGAAGCCGCTCCCGAGGTGGGAGGCGTCCTACGCAACTCCACCGTGGCCGAGGGCTTCACCGCGCCCGGCATCACGCACACGATCGGTCGGCTGCGGCCCACCGTCGTGAAAGACCTGAAGCTGGAGCAGCACGGGCTTCAGACGATCGCGCCCGATGTGCGGCTGTTCGCGCCCCAGCCCGACGGCTCAGCCGTGACCTTCTGGGGCGACCCGGGCCGCACCGCGAGCGAGTTGCGGGAGCGGAACGCACACGACGCCGACGCGTTCGTCGCGTTCGACCAGAAGATGCGCGCGATCGCGAGCTTCCTCGCCTACATCAATGTGGCCACCCCGCCCGACGCGAAGTCGCCCTCGATCGCCGACGCCTTCATGGGCTTGAAGCTGGGCAGGGCTTTTCGCGATCTGGGGGCGAAGACCGGCCGAGAGGCGATCCGTGCACTGCCGATGGCGGTCGCCGACCTGGTGCAGGAGGTCTTCGAGGAGGAAGCCGTTCGCGGACCGCTCACCACCCGAGGCACGCTGTTCACCTCGATGGGCCCGTGGGCCACGGGCACCGCGGCGGTGTTCCTCAACGATTCGGCCGGGACCGACGGGGGAGCGGCGGGCACGGCCGTGTTCGCGCGGGGTGGCACGGGTGCGCTGGCCGGGGCCCTGGCCTCGGCCGCCACAGCTCGAGGGGTCGAGATCCGCACGGGAACCCAGGTGACGGCCATCCGCTCGAAGAACGGGCGCGTGGTGGGCGTCACCACCGCCGATGGTTCCGAGATCGACGCCGGACTGGTCGTCTCCGCGGCCGACCCGAAGCGGACGCTGCGTCTGTGCGACCCCGTGGAGCTGAACCCTTACGAGGTCTGGCGCGCCGAGAACATCCGTCAGCCCGGCACCACCGCGAAGGTGAACCTGGCGCTGTCGGGCCTGCCGGCCTTCAACGGGGCCGACGACGCCGAACGACTCAAGGGCCGGATCACGGTCGGGTTGTCGATCGACCACGTCGAGCGCGCGATGGACGCCAACAAGTACGGCCACGTCGCCGAGGACCCGATGCTCGAGGCGACCATCCCCTCGCTGGTCGACCCTTCACTGGCGCCCGAGGGCAAGCACGTGATGTCGATCCTGTTCCAGGCCGCACCCAGGACGTTGCGCGACGGTGACTGGGCCGGCGAGCGAGAGCGCGTCGCCGACATCGCCGTGAAGTCGATGGAGCGGTTCGCGCCCGGACTCGGGGAGCTGGTGGAGGCCCGCCAGGTCATCACGCCCGAGGACATGGAGAACGACTACGGGCTCACGGGCGGGCACGTCTACCACGCCGAACCCGGCCTCGATCAGTTCTTCGCGTGGCGCCCGTTGAACGGTGAGGCGCGATACCGGCTGCAGCTCGAAGGGCTGTACCTGGCCGGCTCGGGCGCACATCCGGGTGGAGGCGTCACCGGTGGTCCGGGCGCCAACGCGGCACGTCAGATCCTCGCCGACAACTAGGGAGCGCCGCCCGCAGAGCGCGTGATCAGCGGCGAACGGCGAAGTGCTCACGCTCGGCCCGCATGAGGTGCTGGAGCGCGGTGCGGAGGTCGTCGTCCTCGGGGTGGTCGGCGAGCCAGGCGCGAGCGGCGTTGATCGCGTTGCAGATGTCGTTCGGGGATGAGGCGGCGCGCATCTGCGCCGAGATGGTGGTTCGGTCCATGCAACGACCGTACCCGCAGGCACGCCACCTCATAGGCGATCCGGCCCGTTGCAACATCATCGTCACCTCTTGGTCCGGAGTCCGTCCCTCGTGGACGATTCCCGTGAGGCACGACTAGGGTCGGGCGATGGACGCGTCGGTACCGGGGATCCTCACGCTGGCCGAGTGGCGCCGGCGCGTCGCGGAGCTCTACTCGGCCGTCCGCGCCGACCCTGACCCCGAACACGCCTGGCGCTCCTGGTGTGAGGCGCGCCGGGAGCTCTTCACCACGCACCCGCAGTCGCCGATCCCGGAGGCAGAGCGGGCTGGATACGAGGGCCCATACGTCTACGACTACGACCCGGCGGCCCGCGTGACCGCAGAACTGCGGCCCCTCGACGCCGAGCCGATCGAGGTGGTCAGCAGCGACGGGCGCATGGAGCGGTTCCTCCGGTTCGCCGAGGCGGCGTTCACGCTGTACGGCCAGGACGCCACCCTCGAGGTCTTCTGGCTGGATGCCTATGGCGGCGGGATCTACCTTTCGTTCCGGGACGCCACCAGCGGCGGCAGCACCTATGGCGGCGGGCGATACCTGCTCGACACGGTGAAGGGCGCCGACCTGGGCGCCGTCGGCTACCGGCCCATCCTGGATTTCAACTTCGCCTACCAGCCATCGTGTTCCTATGACCCTCAGTGGTCCTGCCCGCTGCCGCCTCCCGCCAACCGCATGGGGTTCGAGGTTCCGGCGGGCGAACGCCTGGGCTAGGATGCCGCCTTCCGTCCGGGAGTGCCCATGACCGCGATGATCTCGCTCCAGCAGATCGAGAAGCGCTACCCGGGCACCGCCGCGCCCGCGGTCGATGGGTTGAGCCTGGACATCGCCGAAGGAGAGACCGTCGCGCTGGTCGGCCCCTCCGGATGCGGCAAGACCACCACGCTGAAGATGATCAACCGGCTGATCGAGCCCACCGGCGGCCGGCTCCTGATCGATGGCACCGACGTGCTCCAGCGCGATCCGGTGGACCTGCGCCGTGGGATCGGCTATGTGATCCAGCAGACCGGTTTGATGCCGCACCGCACGATCCGCCAGAACATGGCCACCGTGCCAAAGCTCCTGGGTTGGTCAGACGAACGCACCGCCCCACGGATCGAGGAGCTGACCGAGATCTTCGACCTCGACCCCGAGTTGCTGGATCGATACCCAGCTGAGCTCTCAGGCGGCCAGCGACAGCGGGTGGGCGTGGCGCGCGCCCTCGCCGCCGACCCTCCGGTGATGCTGATGGACGAACCGTTCGCCGCGGTGGACCCCATCGTGCGAGCGCGGCTGCAGGACCAGTTCCTGGACATCCAGGAGCGGCTGAACAAGACGATCGTGTTCGTCACCCACGACATCGACGAGGCGATCAAGCTCAGCAACCGGATCGCGATCCTCAACGTGGGCGGCAAACTCGAGCAGTACGCGCCGGCCGAGGAGATCCTGCGCGAGCCGGCCAACGACTTCGTGCGCGAGTTCGTCGGGGCCGAACGCGGACTGAAGCGGCTGGCTTTGATCAAGGTGGGCGACATCCCGCTCGAGGACGGCCCTGTGGTGGCGCCCACGGCCTCGGCCGACGAGGCGCGGGCCGCGATCGATGCCGGAGGATTCGACTTCGTGAGTGTGATCGCCGACGGCGAACTGCTGGGCTGGGTGGACCGGGACATGCTCGCGGGCAAAGCCACCGTCGCCGACTCGACGCCGAGGCCGTTCACCGCGTACGTCACCGCGCGAGACTCGCTGCGGCAGGCGCTGGATTCGATCGTGACGTCGCGGACGGGGGTCGCGGTGGTGGCCACCGAGGGTCAGCGCTACAAGGGGATCCTGACCTTGGAGCGGATCTCGCAGGAGATCATCTCGTGATCGCGTCGGTGATCGCGCTCGTCGGCGTCGTCGCGCAGGAGGACACCGAGCCGCTGATCCGATGGATCTGGATCAGCGACCATCTCGACGACATCGTGACCCAGGGCATACAACACCTGTACCTCACGGTGGCCTCGGTGGCCATCGGGTTCGCGATCGCCTTCCCGCTCGCGGTACTGGCGTCCCGTCGTCGTCGCGTGGCGGCACCCATCACGTGGGTCATGGGCATCCTCTACACGATCCCGGCCATCGCGTTCATCTTCCTGTTGCTGCCGATCACCGGGTTCTCGCTCACCACGGTGGTCATCCCGCTGATCGCGTACAGCCTGCTGATCTTGTTCCGGAACACGCTCGCCGGACTGGACGGGGTCGATGCCGACGTGAAGGAGGCGGCGGTGGGGATGGGGCTGTCTCGACGCCAGGTCCTGTGGAAGGTCGAGATACCGCTGGCGCTCCCGGTGATCATCGCCGGGCTTCGGATCGCCACCGTGTCCGCGATCGGCCTCGTGACGATCGCGGCGCTGATCGGTCGCGGCGGGTTCGGGCAGTTCATCCAGGACGGACTCCAGACCTTCTTCTGGACACCGTTGTTGGTCGGGGTGGTGCTCTCGGTCCTGTTGGCGTTCCTGGCCGATGTCCTCCTGTTGTTCGTCCAACGGCTGACCACGCCCTGGACGAGGGCCTCGGGCACCCGGGTACTGACGACATGAGACGGCCATGAACGGGTTCCTCGACGGCATCCAGTGGATCGTGGATCCGGCGCACTGGTCGGGCGTCGACGGGGTGCCCGCACGAACATGGGAGCACGTCCAGCTGTGTCTGCTTGGGCTGCTGCTGGCGAGCCTCATCGCGATCCCGCTCGGACTCCTCGTCGGGCACACCCGGCGTGGAACCTTCCTCACGGCCCAAGTGGCCAACCTCGGGCGGGCGGTCCCGTCGTTCGCCGTGCTCTCGATCACGTACCTGATCGTGATCAAGATCTCCCCGAAGCTCGCTTTCGGATCGGTGCCCACGATCGCCGCGTTGGTGCTGCTCGCCTTCCCCGTGATCCTGATCAACACGATGGTGGGGATCCAGCAGGTCGACGGCGATGTCATCGAGGCGGCTCGTGGGATGGGCATGAACGGACGGCAAGTACTGATGCAGCTGGAGCTCCCCTTGGCGATGCCGTTGATCATGACCGGGCTGCGTCTCGCCGCGGTCCTCATCGTGGCCACGGCGGGACTGGCGGCGCTCGTGGCCGGCGGTGGCCTGGGTCGCTACGTCGTGGACGGGTTCGCCCTCCAGGAGACCGACCGGGTCGTCGCCGGCGCGATCCTCATCGCGATCCTGGCGATCGGCACGGACGTGATCTTCTCGTTCCTCGCCAAGGTGGCCTCACCGCGCCTGCGCTCATCCGAGCCTGGCCCCGCACCGCCCCGCGTGCCATCGGTGACCGCGCGGTCGGTCTAGGTTCCTTGCCCCGGAATATCCCTCACCACGGGAACATCACCGGTTCAACCTGGTTTGCACTGGGTAGCAACCACGAGCGCGCCCTTGATAGGGTGCGCGGGTCCAACCGGGGGAGGTGGACACCCCCACGATGTTCGATCGGAGGGATAGACCCATGCGGAAACACCGCATGTTCGTCCTCGGGGCGGGTCTGTTGGCGTTGTCGCTCTTCGCGGCCGCGTGCAGCGACTCGGGTGGGGACGACGACACCGGCGGCTCGGCCAGCGCCAGCGAGTCGTCGGCTCCCAAGCCCGAACTGACCGTCGGCGTGTCCGGCGCGTTCGCCGAGAACCAGCTCGTCGCAGAGATGTACGCGCAGGTGCTCGAGAACGCCGGGTACACCGTGAGCCGTGAACTCGACATCTCCGACCGGGAGGTGGGCAACAAGGCGCTCGCCGACGGCGAGATCGACCTCAAGCCGGAGTACACGGGGTTCGATCTGCCGCTCTACGACAAGAACGCGCCGACCAACGGTGACCCGCAGGCCGTCGCCGATGCCCTTTCGGGTGCCGTGGCGGACTCCGGCCTGGTGACCTACGCCATCTCACCGGCCAACAGCACGAACGTGTTCGTC
>JBKPMF010000058.1:0-4117 GCA_046732015.1 Actinomycetota bacterium | reverse complement strand
CCGTCGCGCATGCTGCCGGCCTGCATGCGTCCGACCTCGTCGACGGGCTCCCGGTCATGTCGGCGTCGACGGGCCTGGCCCACCTCATGTTGCCGGTGAAGGACGAAGCGACCCTGCGCCGAGCCGAACGCGACGACCGAGGATGCGGCGAGGTGTGCGCGGCTACGGACGCCGAGTCCCTGTACCTGTTCGCGGTCCGTGGGGACGGCGACGTGATGGCGCGCATGTTCGACCGGGGGATCACGATCGGGGAGGACCCCGCCACGGGTTCGGGCGCGGGCCCGCTGGGCGCCTACCTGTCGGAGCACTCGCTCGCGGGCATGCCGGGGAAGGTGACGGTGGCGCAGGGCGAGATGGTGCGCCGACCGAGCTTCCTCCACGTCGAGGTCGAAGCCAGTGCGGACTCCTGGGCGATCTCGGTGGCCGGCGGTGTGCGGATCGTGGGCGAGGGTACGTTCGAGGTCTGAGCGTCAGACCGCGGGAGCGCACGAGATCGACGGCTCGGCGATCTTCTTGGAAGGCCCGGGGTCGACGCGGGCGTAGAGGCGGTAGATCTCGCCGGGCTTGACCGCGACCGGGCTCTCGTAGGAGACCTCACCGTTCGCGAAGATCGCCGTGGAATCACCCGCGGGGGACACCAGACACCGCGCGTATTCTTCCGCGCCGCCCGTGTTCGTCATGCTGAACCGGTAGCAGACCGGAGAGCCGCTGCCGAAGGGGCAGTCGACCGCTTCGCCGGTTCCCAGCTCGAACCGCGCACCGGCGCGCGGGGAGCCGGTGGTCATGAACAGCAGCGCCGCGCCGGCGCCGATCATGGCGACCAGGGCCACGACCAGCACGTTGTAGGTCAGGCTGCTGTGGACGGGACGGGCGGGATCCATCGGCCAAACCCTAGCCGGGACCTGAATGACGGCACAACGGCCGGAAGTCCGTATCTTCGACCGGTACCCTGAAGCGGAACGGGGCGTAGCGCAGCCTGGTAGCGCACTTGCTTTGGGAGCAAGAGGTCGCGGGTTCGAATCCCGCCGCCCCGACTCAGGACGCGACGCGGTCCGGCCAACTAGCCACGTCGACCTCGTTGCCTTCGGGGTCGGCCAAGGTCCACCAGCCGGGCGCGTTGGCATCGTTGACCACCCGACCGCCGGCGGCGATCGCCGCTGCCACCCGGGCCTCGGCCTCGTCGTGCGGCACGTAGAGATCCACGTGGATCCGATTGCGCTGGGGGCGCGGTGCGTCCATCTGCTGGAACCACAGCGGAGGCCCCGCCAGGTCGGGGTCGAGCAGGTCCTCGTCGCCGACCTGTTCGTAGCCCAGGACCGCGCGCCAGAACGGCAAGACGTCGGGGATCACGAGCGCGTCGATCGCCACCTGGATGTGCTGCAGACCCGTCAGGTCCGCGCTGGCACCCAATTCGCGCGCGGCGGCCGAGATCTGTTCGGCGAGGACGAGATCACGCTCGCTGAACCGACCCTCGCGGTTCGCCCCAAGCCGCACCGTCACGCCGTCCGGCCGGAGGTCGACCGCCGGGTGATCGTGCTCCGTGTCGAGCATCCTGCCGATGGCATCAACCAACGCGACGCCGGCCCCGAAGGACCCGGTGCGGAAGTGCAGGCTTGCGTCGTCCCGTACGATCCGCCAACCGACTTCGTGGAACCGCTTCGGTGGGATCCGGTCGGTCATGGTCATCGCCTCCGCTCATCGCACGACGCTTGCGATCAGCACAATAGCGATGTGGCGACGGCCCGCTGTCGCAGGCCGACGAGTTCCCGTTCCTGATCCTCGGCCTGGCGCGCCAGCGCACCGAGTGGCAGTCCATCGAAACGCTCGTCCACATCGGCGACGGTCTGCAAGGCTCCCCAGAGGAGGCGTTTGCCCCAGACACCAACCGCCAGCGCTTCGAGAGCCTCGAGGTCGTCCGGCGAACCAGGGAGCGCGGTCTTCGCCATCGCTGCCACACCGGTCGCGATCCCGATGCCACGTTGGACGAGCCCTCGATCGTGGTCGAGGCCGTCGACGATCGAACGCAGCACCGCTCGTTCGTCTTCGAGCTCGCGTGAGAAGCGTTCCAGGAAGTCCTGTTCCTCCTGGTCGGAGGTGCGGCCCAGGAGGCCGTCGACCAGCCTCACGGCCGCGTCGGAGCCCGAAAGATGCCGCTCGAGGTATGTCGACAGGGCGTGGTCATCAACGTCGCGGGCGACAGCACCCGTCCCGGTCACCATGGTGCGTCCATCCGCGTCAGATCCATCGCTTCCGCTCCTTCGCTCAGAGAGAGGCCGCCAACCTGACGCCCACGTGGTGTCGCTTTACCCCTACCGGGATGCCGGAGAAACGTCTCAGCGGCGCCGTCCATCGAGGGGCCCGGCCACGACATCACCGTTTCGCCACATCGCCAGCGTTTCCAGAGCCCCGATCCGGAAACGATGCAGGCATGAGCTACCAGGTGTTCGTGACCGACGGACAGGTGTACGACTTCCCGGACGTTGCCGCGATGGTCATCGATGGGAACGACTACGTCTTCGTGGTGGGCGACGAGGAGATCTCCCGCCTGTCGTGTGACGACGTCCGCGACATCGAGGACTCGCCCGCCTGACCGACTTCTTCGCCAACACCGATCACGGTCGACCCGTGTTCGAGGAGCAGATCGCGGAGGGTGAGGGCATCGCGAGGGGCGGCGCCACCGGGATCGTTGTTGAAGTACGCGAACACCTCGCCGACCTCGAGCGAGCGAAGGCGGTCGGCCCAGCGACGAAGCTTGGAACGCCGATAGCCGAATCCTGCGGTCGTGCCTCGATGGAAGCGCACGTACGCCCATCCTGCGGTCAGGAACTTCGGCGAGCGATCTCCCGGGCTGTCTGCCCACACCCACGCGGCGCCGTGGTCGTCGAGCATCTCCTTCACGCCCGGGTCCCCGAACCATGACGGATGTCGGAACTCCACGGCCACCTTCACATCGCCGAACGCCTGCAACGTCGCGGTCAACGCCGGTAGATCGACGGGAAGCGTGGGCGGCAACTGCACCAGCACCGGTCCCTGACGTGGTCCCAGCGCTGCCGAGCGAGTCAGCAACCGCGACACCGGGTCCTCGGGGTCTTGCAGGCGCCGGACATGGGTCAGGTAGCGGCTGGCCTTCACCGCGAAGGTGAATCCTGCCGGAGTCCGATCGCGCCAGTCGGCGAAGGTGGCTTCGCGGGGGAGTCGATAGAACGTGGCGTTCACCTCGACGGTGGAGAAGATCCTGGCGTAGTGCTCCAACCACCGAGACTGTGGCAGGCGACTTGGGTAGAAGGTGTCGCGCCAGTCGCCGTACTGCCAACCGCTCGTGCCGATGTGGAACACGGGGGCACCGTCTCGTTCATCCATCGAAGCCTCCCAACGACATGTATCCCTGACGGTTCGTGCCGACACCTTCAGGTCCCGGGACGGTTTCTACCGCCTCGGCGTCGGGTAGACGAAATCGTTGTCGGGACAAGCTGCGGAGGCCGAAGGAGGAACCCCTATGCCGAAGCAACGAGCGAACGTCAAGAACGAGGAACAGTACGAAGCGCTCAAGGACAAGGGCATGTCCAAGGAACGCGCTGCGAAGATCGCGAACTCCCCCGATGCGTCGAAGCACGGGGGGGAGCGATCCGGCTCGGGCGGCAACTCGAAGCAAGGCGGCACGACTGCCCAGAAGAAGGCGGCAGGCCGGAAGGGCGGCAAGGCTTCGGCCAAGAAGCAGCGCTCGAGTTAGGCGAGCGGCGCTTCCGGCCCGACCTCTTCACCGTCCGGATCGTTCCTGCCCGGAGATCGCTCCTGGATCGGCTCGGTCGGCTCCGGCGGCACCTCCGGCGGTGTCTGCGGATCGGGCCTCTCATCCTCCGGGGTCGGCTGTTCAACGTCCTGCATGCGAGCCTCCTCGTTCACGGGGTCTGTTCTACCCACGCGGAGCGATCGCAACCCGGTGTGGGACTTGGAGATGGGGTATCGATCGGTCATGGTTACGTTCGGCTACAAGCTCTGCAGTGAGGAACACACCCCGCGTGAGCTCCTGCGGTTCGGGAGGGCGGCCGAGGATCGAGGGTTCGCGTTCGCGATGATCTCCGACCACTTCCATCCCTGGGTCGACGCGCAGGGCCAG